>NZ_JBRIQO010000026.1:0-156928 GCF_052983175.1 Streptosporangium sp. G12
GTGGTGGCGTAGACGAGCTGCTTGCCCTCGTAGGGGGCGACGGTGAAGTCCTTGAGCGAGACCCAGCCCGACTTCGGATTCGCCAGCACGCCGGTCGAGTTCCACCGGTAGGTCGACGGGAGGTTGCAGGTACCGGTCGGCGTCGGGGTCGGCGTCGGCGTCGGGTCGGGGGTCGGCGTGACCGTGGGGGTGGGGGTGGGGGTCCCGGGGTTCCCGGTGCAGGCCACGCCGTTCAGGGAGAACGAGGCGGGCGACGAGTTGCTGCCTGTGTACGAGCCGTTGAACCCGAAGGCGGTGCTGCCCCCCGACGGGATGGCGACGTTGTAGGCGACGTTGGTCGCGGTCACCGTCGAACCGGACTGGGCGGACGTGGCGTTCCACATCTGGGTGATCTGCTGGCCGCCCTCGAAGGACCAGGTCAGCCGCCAGCCGTTGACCGCGTCACCCAGGTTGTTGATGGTGACGCTGGCGCCGAAGCCGCCCGGCCACGACGAGGTGACGGTGTAGTCGACCCGGCAGGCGACGGCCGCCTGCGCGGGCTGCGTGGCCACCAGCCCGGCCGCCGCCAGCAGGATCGGGATCGCGATGATCGTGAAGACGCGGCGTGTGGCCGGCTGGGACGGCGCCGTCGATGTGACGGCGGAGGGACGCGGTGTCCGCGTTCGCCAGGGCAGGCGCATGGGTGCTCCTCATCTTTTCGTCCAGCCGCTGTCGGGGACTGGTGCGGGTGGTGGCGTGCCGGGAATGCCGCCCAGATGTTCATGCGAGGCCAAGATCGTTGTTAGCGCTCACATTAAGTTCGCCGACGGATTGCTCCATTTCTCTGGCGAGAGATGGTGGTGGTGCGCGGAGCCAATACGATGTGGCCGATCCGCGTCAAGGCACGTCCCTTGACCCTCTTCCCCGCGCTCGCGCCCCCGGCGGGCCTTCATCTGCCCTTACGGGCGTCCGATCGCACCGTGCGGGATCGGCTCCGTGATGAAACGTTCAGCGATGGCGATGATCTTCTGCCGTGCGCGGCCGTTCGACGCGGCGGCGAGCAGGCCGTGAACGTACGTCATCAGGTCCCGGACACCTGGTTCACGGAGTCGGCGAGGCGCCGTGTGACGGCAGGCGCCAGCGGGCCCAGACGGTTTTGCCGAGACGGTCGAGGAGGGGAGTGACGCCGTGGTCGTGGGCGAGGGCGCGGACGATGGCCAGGCCGCGACCGTGGACGGCCTCGGCGTCGAGGGCGAGGAGGCGGGGTTGCCCGGTTCCCCGGTCGGTGACCTGAAGCCGGAGCTCGTCCGCGCAGGCCCGCACGGAAAGCCTGACCACGGGCTCGCCGTGGACGATCGCGTTGGCGAGCAGCTCGCCGGCCACCAGGACGGCGTCGTCGACGAGGTGGTGCAGCTCCCAGGCGACGAGGATCTCGCGCACCATGGCGCGGGCCTTGCCGACGATCGGCAGGTCGTGCGGCAGGTCCCAGCAGACGGTCCGCGAGCCGTCCGGGGCCGGTGGGGTGTCCGGGATCTCGGGCATGGTCTCTCCTCGGGGGGGCGGTGGGCCGTGCTCGGCCTCGCGCATCAGGTCGCGTAACTCGTCGGCGGTGCCGGCCCGCACGATCAGGGGTTCGGGAGCGGGCCACAGGGCGGCGGCGTGGAAGCGCCGGGTGCCGGGGCCGTACCAGACGGTCCAGGCGGGCTCGACCTGGTCGAGCCGCTCGGCGGCGGAGCGTTCGGCGGGGTCCCAGGACCGGTGGCCGATCTGCGCGGTGGCCGCTCCGCGCCGATGCCGCCCGCCCTGCCGGGGCTGGGAGGCGCGTTCGTTCACGCCGTCGCTCCCTGCCGGTACGGGGTGTGCCTGCCGGAGGGGGTACGGGGGTTCGGCGGCCGTCCGCGCCGGTACGGCACGGCGGCCGTGGCCACGGTCTGCTCCGGCCGCCGGTGCCGACCGGGGGAGACCTCCGCGAGCCGCGCGGGGAGAGCGGTGGGGGTCATGGGTCCGGGGGCCGTGGAGCCGGGGATCGCCGGGCCGGGGATCGTGCGGATGGGCGTCGTGACGGGCGGGCGGCTGGAGAGGTTGAGGCGGCGGCGAACGCTCATCCGGGCGTGGACCTGGGCGGGGGTGGGCTGCTCCCAGTGGTGGTGCGCGCGGTGCGGAAGACTGGCGGCCTCGTGGGCGTACGGGGGATGGCCGCACCAGCGGCAGCCGAGCGGCATCGGCGGCCGGTTCGCGTGCCAACGCACCCGGATCGGCCTGGGGTTTCCTCTAGGGTTGTGCATCAGGTCGGACCTCCAGAGTCCGGTCGAGGGGCTTGTCATGGCGTGCCGCGCCGTGGCAGGCCCCATTTGGTTTGGTGGGTTCGCCTTGCGAGGAGGCGACTCTGCAGGACTTACTCAGCGGTGACAGGTGTGTGTCCGGCAGAGGCGTGAAGCACGACCGATATCTCCTTCTCCAATGAATCGACAGACACTTTCCACCCCCTTATCCGGACATAAACGGTGTTTTTCGATGGCCCGAGAAGAGGGCTCCTCATACGCGTGAAAGGGCCACTCCGGTAGCGTTTCTGCCGCCCCGGACCACTTCACAGAGTGCCCCCGGATAGCTGCTTTGGGTAGTGAAACATGTGGCACATCAGTGAGACAGTTTGTGGAAAAGCTGTGTCATTTGTGCCGCGGTGTGGAATCCCTCGCTGGATGGAGTCGAAATGTTCACGAACTCCGAGCTCGACCCGACAATGAGTAACCTGGCTCTCTTCGGCGCTGAACTCCGTAAATACCGAAAAAGGGCAAAAATGACCCAGGATGAGCTGGCCGAGGTGACCCAGTTCAGCAGGAGCCTGCTGAGCTTCATCGAGAGGGGCGAGCGCACACCCAGCCGCAACCTGGCACAACGCTGTGACGAAGCTCTGGGGGCGGACGGGGAGCTCGTCCAGCTCTGGGCGCACATCACCCATGCCGCGAGCCCCTGGTGGTTCCGAAGCTGGCTCGACATCGAGCCGGTGGCGCACACCCTGCACACCTGGGAGCCGCTCGTCATACCCGGCCTTCTCCAGATCGAGGAATACGCGCGGGCGGTTATCCGTGGAGAGCCCGGCATAACCGAAGAGCAGACAGAAAAAGCCGTCGCCGCCCGGATGGAGCGTCAGGCGATCTTCGATCGCGCCGACCCGCCTCTGTTCCGTGCGGTGATCGACGAGGGCGTTCTAAGCCGTCCGATCGGCGGCAGGAAAGTCATGCGCCGACAACTCGAACGCCTCGCGCAGGCGATAGAGTCCCCGCGAATCGGCATGCAGATCGTTCCCATGGAGCTGGGAGTGACGACGGGAATCCTCGGCGGTTTCGTGATCGCTCAGCTTCCGGGAAACCCGGATATGGTGTACATCGAATCCGCAACCAATGGATATGTGTCGAGTCGTCCGGAAGATGTGGAAGCCATCCATGCCAGATACGACGCCTTGCGCGCGGAGGCGCAGCCCCAGCGCGCGTCCGTCGAGTTGATCAGAAAGGCGGAGAAACTGTGGATCTGAGCGACGAACTCAAGACCGCGGCCTGGCGCAAGGCCACCAAGAGCGGATCCAACCAGGGAAACTGCCTGGAGGTCGCCCCGCTGTCCGGCGGCCGGGTGGGCCTGCGCGACACCGAGGCTCCCGACCAGGCGCCCTTCGTGGTGAGCGCGAGCGTCTGGGACGCCTTCGTCGACGGCGCCAAGAAGGGCGAGTTCGACTTCTGACTCCGCTCCCGGAGACAAGGAAGCCCTCGACCAGGTGGCCGAGGGCTTCTGACGTCGTACGGGCTATGCCACGGTGTATTCGACGTCGCCGAAGTCGGCCACCACGCGCAACCGCCCGCCGAGAGCCTCCACGTCAAGGAAACAGCCGCAACCCTTGGCCACCTGGTCGAGGCTTTCCGGGCTCTGCGGAGTTGGCTGAAGCCAGCCGGTTCTGTGGCTATCTCTCGCGGGCCTCGGGAACAGCCGAGGTGACCTGGGTGTGAGCACCGGCCACCGCGGTCCATGGCCCCTCGGTCACGGTGCTGAGATTCGTGTGCCGGCGCTGGATGCACCGATCGATATCGAGCGGACACGGGAGTGCCAGGGGGCCGTCGCCGGTCAGGATTCGCGGGCGCCGTACACGCGCAGGATGCTGTGGCGGAGCGCTGCCGCCGTCTGGGCGGTGGTCATGCGGCCGGCGGCGACCTCGCCGCCGGCCGCATGACCGAGTGCGATGGTCGCGGAGACCAGCCAGGCCGGGTTGAGGCCGCCGTCGAACTCGCCGGCGGCCTGGCCGCGCCTGATCAGCTTCTCAAGGCGCTCGATGACCCCGGCATGCCGGCGGTCGGAATCCACCGGGTCGGCGGCGGTCACCGAGGGGTGCAGGAGCAACGGGTACCGCTCGAACAGTCGCCAGGTGACGTCCAGCCAGCGCAGCAGTGCCTCCCCGGCGGTGCCGCTGTCCACGTCGGCGATGTCGAGGGCGGCTACGGCTTCGGCGGTGATGCGGTCGACGACCGCGGCCACCAGCAGCGGCCGGGACGGGTAGTGGGCGTACACGGTCTGGCGGGTGACGCCGGCTGTGGCGGCGACCTGCTCCACCTTCGCGTCTGGCTGCCGGCCGAGCACCTGGACGGCGGCGTCGAGTACGGCGGCGGCGCTGCGCTCGGCGTCCGAACGTCGTCGGCGGCGCCGGCCGCCCGTTACCTCTGACACGTTGTCTAATCTACCACCCGGCATTATCGTAGACGCGATGTCAAAGATAAGTCGACTCATGGAGATCACATGACGCCCCGCACCGATCTGACCGGCTACCTGGTCCGCTATCCGCAGGAGGCGGGGTTGGGCGACGAGGAGCCGGCGACCGTGCTGGACCGCTACCACACGCCGGACTACGAGCTGGTGAACGACGGTGTGCGGCTGGACAGGAAGCGGTTGCTCGACCACATCCGTCCGGCCCGCAAACGGGCCACCGGGCTCCGTGTCGAGGTGGAGCAGGCGCTGGTGGACGGTGACCAGGTTGCCGCCCGGTACCGGCTCATCGCGGAGATGCGTAAGGGCGGCACCATCACCACCGAGATCTACATGTTCGGGGAGCTGGCCGCCGACGGCCGGTTGCGTCGCGCCATCCAGGCCACCCGGACGATCCCGTCCGAGTGATTCCACGGGTACGTCAAGCGGTTCCTCGATACCGATGACCTCAGCGAGGTTCGCGCCCGCCCGACCGGGGCTCAGCCGTTCTCGCGGGCGAACCAGTCGACGGTCCGGCGCAGTCCCTCCTCCAGCCCGACGGTGGGACGCCAGCGGAGGATCTCGGTGGCGGCGGTCAGGTCGGCGATCCTGGCGCTGTCGAGGGGGCGGTCACCGAGGACGCCGTAGCGGGGACGGGCCCGGCCGCCGACGATCTCGGAGAGCAGTTCCGCGGTGTCGCGGATGGAGGTGCCCGTTCCCGTGCCGATGTCGAAGGCGCGGCCCGCCGCCTCCGGGGTCTCGGCCGCCGCGAGGAAGGCGTCGACCACGTCGTCGACGTACACCCAGTCGAGGTGGCGCGTTCCGCTGCCGAGCTCGGGTGTCCGCCCGCGCAGCAGTGACAGCGCCACGTAGGGGACCAGCTTGCGGGTGTCCTGGCGGCCCGGCCCGTAGACCATGCCGATCCGCAGGTTGCTGACCCGGACGCCCCACAGGTGGTGGAACATCCGCGCGTAGCCGTCGGCGGCCCACTTGGACGCCGCGTACGGCGAGGACGGCGCCCGGTCGCCCTCCTCGGGCCGGAGCTCCTCCAGGGAGCCCGCCAGCACCACCCTCGTCTCGGGCGCCCCGGCGACCGCCGTCAGCAGGTTGACCACGCCGGTGAGGTTGCTGTGCAGCATCGGCAGCACGAGCCGTGGATCCCTCGCCCCGGCGACCTCGCTGGCCAGGTGGAACACGACGGCCGGGCGGGTCGAGCCGACGAGCCACTCGACCGTGCCCGCGTCGGCGACGTCCGCGACGTGCCACGTCTCGCCGTCCGAGCTCTCCCTGGACCGGCGGCTGACCGCGTGCACCCGCGCGCCGAGCGCGCTCAGCCGCCGCACCAGGTGAGCCCCGATGAAGCCACCGGCCCCCGTCACCAGTACGGGCCTCGCCCGCCAGTGGTCTTCCGCTACCGGGTCGGCCATGTGCTTTCTCCTGGTTCGGGGGGATTTGTAGCAGATAAGCGGTAAGGCCCGCTCCGAAGAGCGGGCCTTACCGTGTGATGTCGTGCGTTCGTTCCGATCAGCCGATGCGCCAGGTGTCCCCGCCGAGGAGCAGGTCGTTCAGGTCGCCCGGCCCCCGCTCGCCGACGGCCTCCTGGAGTTGCTCGGCCATGAGCTCGTCGTAGGAGGGGCGGTCGACGTTGCGGAAGACGCCGATCGGGACGTGCTCGAAGGAGGGCTCGTCCAGCCGGGAGAGCGCGAAGGCCAGCGACGGGTCGGCGCGGTGGGCGTCGTGCACGAGGATCTCGTCCTCGCTCACCGCCGACCTCGGGACGACCTCGATGCCGCCGTCGGCCGCCCTGCGCACCGCCTTGGAGGCCGAGGCGATGGGCTGACCGTGCTCCAGGCGCAGCGTGATGTCGTCGCGCTGCTCCGGGTCCTTCAGCGGCTCGAAGGCGTTGTCGTTGAAGATGTTGCAGTTCTGGTAGATCTCCACCAGGGAGGTGCCCCGGTGCTCGGCGGCCTCGCGCAGCACCGACTGCAGGTGCTTGCGGTCGGAGTCGATGGTCCTGGCCACGAAGGAGGCCTCGGCCCCGATGGCCAGAGAGATCGGGTTGAACGGCTTGTCCAGCGAGCCCATCGGGGTCGACTTCGTGATCTTGCCGATCTCGGAGGTCGGGGAGTACTGGCCCTTGGTCAGACCGTAGATCCTGTTGTTGAACAGCAGGATGTTCAGGTTGACGTTGCGGCGCAGCGCGTGGATGAGGTGGTTGCCGCCGATGGACAGCGCGTCGCCGTCACCGGTGATCACCCACACCGACAGGTCGGGACGCGAGGCGGCGAGGCCGGTCGCGATCGCCGGGGCGCGGCCGTGGATCGAGTGGAACCCGTAGGTGTCCATGTAGTACGGGAACCGGGAGGAGCATCCGATGCCCGAGACGAACACCATGTTCTCGCGCTTGAGCCCGAGCTCCGGCACGAACGACTGGACCGCGGCCAGGATGGCGTAGTCACCGCACCCGGGGCACCAGCGGACCTCCTGGTCGGACTTGAAGTCCTTCATCCCGAGCTTGACCTCGGACTTCGGGACCAGCGAAAGCGCCCCGCCCCTCCCGGGGGTGGACACCGCGGGCAACTCAGCACTACTCACTGTCGATCACGTCCTGGATCACGCCGGCAAGTTCCTCGGCCTTGAACGGAAGCCCGCGCACTCGGTTGTAGCTGATGATGTCGACCAGGAAGCGGGCGCGGAGCAGCAGCGCGAGCTGGCCGAGGTTGATCTCCGGCAGGAGGACCTTGTCGTACGCGCGCAGGACCTCGCCGGTGTTGACGGGCAGCGGGTTGACGTGCCGCAGGTGGGCCTGGGCGACCTTGCCCCCGGACCTCCTGATGCGCCGCACGGCCGCCGCGATCGGCCCGTACGTGGACCCCCAGCCCAGCACCAGCACGCGGGCGTCGCCGTCGGGGTCGTCCACGGCCAGCGGCGGGATGTCGTTAGCGATCCCGTCGATCTTGGCCTGCCGGACCCGGACCATCCGGTCGTGGTTGTTGGGGTCGTAGGAGATGTTGCCGGTGTTCTCGGCCTTCTCGATGCCGCCGATCCGGTGCTCCAGGCCCGCGGTGCCGGGGATCGCCCAGGGGCGGGCGAGGGTCTCGGGGTCGCGCTTGAACGGCAGGAAGGTCGTGCTGTCCTCGCCGTTCGGCCCCGAGGCGAACTCGGTGGAGATGTCGGGCAGGTCGGCGGCGTCGGGCAGCTTCCACGGCTCGGAGCCGTTGGCGAGGTAGCCGTCGGAGAGCAGCATGACCGGGGTGCGGTACTTCACCGCGATCCTGGCCGCCTCCACCGCCGCGTCGAAGCAGTCGGAGGGGGTCGAGGGCGCCACGATCGGCAGCGGCGACTCGCCGTTGCGGCCGAACATGGCCATCAGCAGGTCGGTCTGCTCGGTCTTGGTCGGCATGCCGGTGCTGGGACCCGCGCGCTGCACGTCGACGATGATGAGCGGCAGCTCGGTGGTCACCGCGAGGCCCACGGTCTCGGCCTTCAGCGCGACACCCGGCCCGGAGGTCGTCGTGACCCCCAGCGCCCCGCCGAAGGCGGCGCCGAGCGCCGCCCCGACGCCCGCGATCTCGTCCTCGGCCTGGAAGGTGCGGATGCCGAACCGCTTGTGCCTGGACAGCTCGTGCAGGATGTCGCTGGCCGGGGTGATCGGGTACGAGCCGAGGAACAGCGGCAGCCTCGACTGCACCGAGGCGGCGATCAGGCCGTAGGCGAGCGCCTGGTTGCCGGAGATGTTGCGGTACACCCCGGGGGCCAGCTTGGCCGGCTTGATCTCGTACGAGACCGAGAAGGACTCGGTGGTCTCGCCGTAGTTCCAGCCCGCCTGGAAGGCGGCGATGTTGGCCTTGGCGATGTCGGGCTTCTTGGCGAACTTGGTCTCGAGGAACTGGATCGTCGCCTCGGTGGGCCGGTGGTAGAGCCAGCTCAGCAGCCCGAGGGCGAACATGTTCTTCGAGCGCTCGGCGTCCTTCTTGGACAGCGCGAAGCCTTCGAGGGCCTTGACCGTCAGCGAGGTCAGCGGAACCGCGTGGACCCGCCACTCGGCGAGCGAGTCGTCGTCGAGGGGGCTGCCGTCGTAGCCGACCTTCTGCAGGTTGCGCTTGGTGAACTCGTCGGTGTTGACGATGAGGTCGGCACCGCGCGGCAGGTCGGAGAGGTTGGCCTTCAGCGCGGCGGGGTTCATCGCGACCAGGACGTTGGGAGCGTCTCCCGGCGTGAGGATGTCGTGGTCGGCGAAGTGCAGCTGGAAGCTCGACACGCCCGGCAGGGTGCCTGCGGGGGCGCGGATCTCCGCCGGGAAGTTGGGAAGCGTCGACAGGTCGTTGCCGAACTCCGCGGTTCCGGCGGTGAAGCGGTCACCGGTCAGCTGCATGCCGTCGCCGGAGTCGCCGGCGAACCGGATGATCACGCGGTCGAGTTGCTGAACCTGCTTGGTCACAGCTCAGTCCTCCTCGACGCGACAGGGCGCCGTTGCTCGTGGCACATTCTTTTTTCCATGCTAGATCCTCGGGGTCACGCGTAGTCTTTTCGCGTTCCACTCGGCGAAGGAAAGTGACCTTTGTCGCATATCCTTGACGGCCGCTGAGTCGAAACTGAGTCGAAGCTGGGCGCGGACATCGCGCGTCGCGGCCGTCGTACGGCCTACGGGGAAGTCACGATCGCAGACGGTCGGCCCGACACAGCCCGGCCGCGAGCCGACACAGGTCAACGTGCAGGCGGCCGAAGAGGACAGTTGGGATCACGATGCCCAACTATATGTCCCGTCGCGAAGGCGCTCTCATCGCCTCTGGCTATGACCCCATAGCCTCCGGCTATGACAGGGATTGCTTTTCCAGCACGGTGGGCATGGCCCCGGAGTCGTAGGTCCGGCCCGGCTCCATCGCGCGCGGGCCGTACAGCTCCGGAACAGTGACAAAGGTATAACCCTTTGCGGTGAGCTCGCGCAAGATCGCGGGGGCCGCGTCGACGGTGGCGTGGTGGAAGTCGCGCATGAGGACGATCGATCCGGGCTTGACCCGGGCGATGGTCCGGCGGGCGATCGCGCGGGGGTCGGAGTCGTTCCTGTCCTCGGCGTCGACGCTCCAGCGCACCACGGACATGCCCAACCGGCGCGAGACGGAGGCCACCTGCTCGTCGGTCACGCCGTACGGCGGGCGCATCAGCGTGGGCACCTGGCCCATCGCCTGGATGATCGCGTGCTGCGCGCGGGTGAGCTGGTCGGCGAGCACGGCGGGGGGCAGCGCGCTGAGGTCGCGGTGGGACCAGGTGTGGTTGGCCACCAGGTGCCCCTCGTCACGCATCCGCCGCAGCAACTCGGGACGCGCGGAGGCGTTGGAACCGAGGCTGAAGAAGGTCGCCCTCGCCTTGTACGCGCCGAGGATGTCGAGCAGCCGCCCGGTCTCGGGGCCCGGACCGTCCTCGTAGGTCAGCGCCACGCACCTGGCCTTCGCGCAGTCCACGGTGCCCGCCATGGAACTGCGCGCCGCGGGCCTGTCCATGCTCGCCGCGAGCATGTCCTTCTGCGAGGTGAGGGTCGCGGTCCTCACGGAGGCCCGCTGCGCCCGCAGCCCGGTCGCCGACAGCAGCGGCGCCGCGGTCGCGGACGGCACGGCGACCGCCACCCGGCCGGCGACGCCCAGGCCCACCTGCTTGTCGTCGAACTCCACGACGAGGTCGCCGCGCGGGTTGAAACCGATGGAGTCGAACATCGAGGGTTCCGGTCTGAGCGCGTTGGGGTTCACCAGCGGCCCCCGCAGCGCCAGTTCGCTCCTGACGATGCCGGCCAGCGTGGTCAGCGCCGAGACGTCCCTGAGCAGGCCGGGGGAGTCCAGGGCGCGCCGGCTCGCCCGGTCGTACCAGACGGTGGTCCGCGACTCGCTCCAGCCTGAGCCCGTGGACTGGCCGATGCGCAGCCGCACCCCCAGGACCTCGGGGGACGCGGCGGCGAGCTGCCAGTCCACGTTGAACTCGGGGTTGGGCAGGGCGTCGGCGGGGAGGTCGTGCCAGGTGAACCGGTTGAGACTCCTGGTCACCGTCTTGAGGAGCTTCTGGGTGAGCCGGGG
Organism: Streptosporangium sp. G12; assembly: GCF_052983175.1. Taxonomy (NCBI): domain Bacteria; kingdom Bacillati; phylum Actinomycetota; class Actinomycetes; order Streptosporangiales; family Streptosporangiaceae; genus Streptosporangium; species Streptosporangium sp. G12. The sequence continues at coordinate 10,770 of NZ_JBRIQO010000026.1, forward strand.
GGCGTCGGCGACGGCCGGGTAGGTGGCGTGCACGCGCCGGCCCTTGGTCTCTCCCGCGTTCAGGCTTCTCGTGCTCAGGCCCTGGACCATGGAGGGGTCGACGTAATTGATCAGCGTTGGCTCCGAGGGGATCGGGGAATCCCCATGGGGGGAGGCGGTGGCCACACCGCAACCGGCCAGCATCACGGCCGTCAACGCGATTCCTCCGCCGAATCGCAGTTTAAACATAAACTAACGCTATAGGGGTTTATGGGGCATTTACTCTGCCTTGATGTTAAATGGACAGAGGCTTTAGCGTTTCGCGCCCGCCGGTTTCCCCGCGTGACGGGAAGCGCGGATACTGCTATAGGTAGGGCGGAAAGCCCCGTACGGCAGGTCCCGGAGCGTTGTGCGACGTCCCCGAGCGTTGTGTGGCTTGTGCGGCGTCCGGAGCGTTGGGCGGCGTCCCGGAAGGTCGTGCGGCGTCCCGGAACGTTCGGGCGGCGGCCCCAAGAAGGAGAGACCATGAGCGGATATTTCGGCTCTTATGTGGTGGTCCTCGCGCTGTTCGCGATCGGCCTGCTCATCGTCGCCGGAGCACTGCTCGTCAACCGGGGGCTCCGGCCCAGTCGCCCCACCCCGGAGAAACTGCTCACCTACGAGTGCGGCGTCGACCCGGTCGGTGACGGCTGGGCCCAGTCCCAGATCCGCTACTACGTGTTCACCTACCTGTACGTGGTCTTCGCGGTGGACGCGGTCTTCCTGTTCCCCTGGGCGACGGTCTTCGCCGCGCCGGGCTTCGGGACGACCACCCTGGTCGAGATGTTCGTCTTCCTCGGCTTCATCGCGCTCGGCATCATCTATGCCTGGCGCAAGCGCGCGCTCACCTGGACCTGAGAGCTCGAAAGCCCGGCCTGGGAACTCGACAGGCCGGATCCGGGAGCTCGAAGGGCCGGGCGAGCGCGAGCACCGACTCTGAAGGAGAATGCGTGCCATGGCGGATCTCCCGATGCCCACCGTGGGGCCAGTCTCGCGTCTGGCCCCCAAACCCATGCGCTTCATTCTGAACTGGGGGCGCCGTTACTCGCTGTGGGCGTTCAACTTCGGTCTGGCCTGCTGCGCGATCGAGTTCATCGCGACCTCGATGAGCAGGCACGACTTCATAAGGTTCGGGGTCATCCCGTTCGCCAACGGTCCCCGGCAGGCGGATCTGATGATCGTCTCAGGCACGGTGACCGACAAGATGGCGCCCGCGGTCAAGCGGCTCTACGAGCAGATGCCCGACCCGAAGTACGTGATCTCCTTCGGCGCCTGTTCCAATTCCGGTGGTCCGTACTGGGACTCCTACTGCGTGACCAAGGGCGTCGACCAGATCATCCCGGTCGACGTCTACGTCCCCGGCTGCCCCCCTCGCCCCGAGGCGCTGCTCCACGGCATCATGATGCTCCAGGAGAAGATCGCCGCGGAGAACCTGGGTGACCGCTATGCCTGACCTACCCGAACCCGCGTCCGGTTCCGCGCCCGAACCCGAGCTCGGCCCCGGAAACGGTTCCGCGCCTGGTTCCGTGCCTGGTTCCGTGCCCGATTCCGCGCCCGGTTTCGCGTACGGCGAGGGCGCCCGGGTGTCGGAGTCCTTCGGCCAGACCACGGTCGACGTGGATCCCGGCGGCTGGGTCGGCCTGCTGGAGTCCGCCAGGGCCGGGGGCTACGAGTTCTTCGACTGGCTGACCGCGGTGGACGAGCCGCCGGAGGCGTTCGCGGTCGTCGCCCACCTCTTCGCCCCCGTCTCGCACGCCCACCTGCTGCTGCGCACCCGGGTCCCGCGCGCCGACCCCCGGCTGCCCAGCGCGGTCGGTGTCTTCCGCGGAGCCGACTGGCACGAGCGCGAGACCTTCGAGATGTTCGGCGTCGTCTTCGAGGGCCACCCGAACCTGGTGCCGCTGCTGCTCCCCGAGGGTTTCGAGGGATTCCCGCTGCGCAAGGACTTCGTGCTCGCCGCCCGGGTCGCCAAGGCCTGGCCGGGGGCCAAGGAGCCCGGAGAGTCCGGCCACGGCTCGCCGAGCCGCCGCAAGACGCTCCCGCCGGGGGTGCCCGCCGACTGGGGGCACGAACGTGGCACCTGAGACTCCCCGGCGGCTGTCCCGCCGCGATGCCCGCGATGTCTGTGATGCCCGCGATGTCGGTTATGGCCGGGGGTTTCCCCCGAAAGACCGGAGGTGCCCGTGATCGCCGAGGTGCTCGACGTCGCGGTACGGCTTGTCGTGATCGTCGCGATCTTCCTGGTGCTGCCGCTGGTCGCCGGGCAGATGGAGCACAAGGTCATGGCGCACATGCAGTCGCGCCTCGGTCCCATGTACGCCGGGGGCTTCCACGGCTGGGCCCAGTTGATCGCCGACGGGGTCAAGTTCATGCAAAAGGAGCAGGTGATCCCGACCGCCGCCGACCGCCGGGTCTTCAGCCTGGCCCCCGGCGTGGCGCTGGTCCCCTACCTCCTGGTGATGGTCGTCATCCCGGTCGGACCCGGGCTGGTCGGGGTCGACCTGGACGCCGGACTGTTCTTCGTCCTCGCCGTGATGGGGGTCGGCGTGCTCGGCTCGATCATGGCCGGGTGGTCCTCGGGCAACAAGTACTCCGTCCTGGGCGGAATGCGCTCGGCCGCCCAGCTCATGTCGTACGAGCTGCCGCTGGTCCTCGCGGCCTCCAGCGTCGCGATGGCGGCGGGCACGCTCTCCCTGCCGGGCATCGTGCAGGCCTGGCAGTGGTGGTGGCTGCCCTGGCAGGCGATCGGCGGCGTGGTCTTCTTCGTCGCCGGGCTCGCCGAACTCCGCCGCCCGCCGTTCGACATGCCGATCGCCGACTCCGAGATCATCATGGGTCCGATGACCGAGTACACCGGCATGAGGTTCGCCCTGTTCATGCTGGCCGAGTACGCCGGGATCATCGTGGTCTCCGCGCTCACCAGCGTGCTCTTCCTCGGTGGCTGGCACGGCCCGTTCCTGCCGGGGCCGGTGTGGATGCTCCTCAAGGTCTTCCTGCTGGTCTTCGTGATCATCTGGATCCGGGTGAGCTATCCCCGCCTGCGCGAGGACCAGCTGCAGCGGCTCGCCTGGGTCGGCCTGGTACCGCTGGCCCTGGTCCAGCTGGCGCTGACGGGAATCGTCAGGGTCGCCGTGGGATGATCCCCTCCATTCCGCGTACCGTCGTACCGAACGATCTGACGTTCGAAGTGCCCACGCAGGGCAGGGAGTAAATACACTCTGTGACACCACCTGCCAAGGACGGAACGCATGACCCTCGCGCTTGCCGTGGAAAAGGATGAACTGGTCGTCGATGTGCCGGAACATCCGGCGGTGCGGCTGCCGCTCGCCGGGGAGGGCCGGGCGAGCACGCTGCTGATCTTCGGTTATCCCGGCAGGGGGAGGACGAGATACGGCCTGGCGGTGCTCGACGAGTCCGGCCTGGTCATGCTGGAGGCTCCGGGGTCCCGGTCGAAGAGGGCGGTGAAGGCGTTCGCCGCGGACAACGGGCTGGAGTTCGAGTTCCGGGCGTTCGACACGCCGCAGCGGGCCAGGGTCGCCCTCGCCCGGAGGTCGCCGAGGTGGTGCGCGGTGACCTGGCGGCGGGCGCCCGCGCCCCTGCCGCGCCTGCGCGTGCCCGGCGCGAGAAGCCTCAGACCGCCTCTGAGCTCGCCGAAGGTGTGGTGGCGCGAGCAACTGCTGTACGTGCTCATGTGGGCGGTGCTCGCCTACGGGGCGGTCTTCGTGGCGCTCGTGCTCCTCAACCTGACCGAGACCCGCGCCGACGTCACCCGGGGGATGGGCCCGCTCGGGATCGCCGCCCTGGTGCTGGCCGCGCTGACGGTCGCCGGGGCCGTCGTCGTGGTCGGGGTCGGCCGCCGCAGGTCCCGCAACCAGACCGCCGAGGGACGCGTGCTCAGGCGCGAGGGCCAGCCGCACTGCCGCCTGGTGGTCGTCCACGGTCGCCTGCTGCTGGAGACCGCGCGCAGGACCCGCGAGCTGGACGCGTCCGAGCTGCTGCTGTACTCGGTGGATTCCGGGGTGACCGGCCTGATGGTGGGCGGGGAGCTGTTCCACCTGCCGGGACAGTGGGACGCCGAGGACGTCGAGCGCTTCGCCACAGGGAACGGCCTGGAGCTCGAGGTCCGCGCGCTGACCCGTGACGAGTACCTGGAGCTGACGGCGCGGGCGAAGGACGCGGTTCCCTAGCCGGGCTTCGGCCGCCACGTCTCCTCCGGGTGGCCTGTTGACGCTGGTTTTTCGCGTCGGTTTTTCGCGCGAGCGCCGGTGGTCCTGGTTCCCTACTGCACGATTCGCAGCATGATGTCGGCGGCCGTGGGCCGGTTGCCCGGCTGCTTGTCCAGGCAGGCGGCGGCCAGCGGGCGCAGTGACCGGGGCAGGACCGCCAGGTCCGGCTGGTGGTTGATCACCCGGTTCAGGATCGCGGGGATGGTGTCCTCCCCGAAGGCGACCTTCCCCGAGGCGGCGAAGATCATGGTCGCGGCCCAGCTGAACACGTCGGTCTCCGGGCCGATCGCCCCGCCGGAGAGCTGCTCGGGCGACATGTAGGCGGGGGTGCCCATGATGTTGCCCGATGTCGCGGTGACCTGGTCGAGGGCTCGGGCGATGCCGAAGTCGATCACGCGAGGGCCGTCGGCGCCGATCAGCACGTTGGCCGGTTTGAAATCCCGGTGTACCACGCCGGCCCGGTGGATCGCGGCCAGCGCGCCCGCCGTGGCCAGGGCCAGCCTGGTCAGGCCGTCCCCGTCGCGCGGGCCCTTGTCGCGGACCAGCTGCTCCAGGGAGTCGCCCTCCACGTACTCGCTGACGACGTACGCCTGGTCCTCGTTGATGTTCACGTCGAGCACCCGTGCCGTGGAGAACGTCGCCACCCTGCGGGTCGCCTCGACCTCCCGCAGGAACCGCTCCCTGACCACCTGGTTGCCGTTGAAGTGCTCGTGCAGCACCTTGATCGCGACCTTCTGACCCTGCGGGTTGAGCGCGAGGTGAACCGTTCCCTGGCCGCCCTTACCCAGGCTGCCGATCAGCCGGTACGGCCCGAGCCAGCCCTGCGGGGCGGGGGCGTTCCGGCTCTGCGAGGTGTGGGCGGGCCGGCCCTGCGCGAAAGGGGCGTGGGGATCCTGTGAAGCGTGGGTGGGCCGGCCCTGCGGGAAGGGGGCGTGGGGACCCTGCGAAGTGTGGGTGGGCCGGCCCTGCGCGAAGTGGCCCTGGGTGTACTGGGGCGAGTGCTGCGGCGGCCGGTCGTCATGGCGGGGCTGTGGCGGCCGCTGGTACCCGCCGTGGTACGGAGGCTCCTGGTGGTGTGGCTGCGGCCGTTGCGCGGCCGGGTGCACGACCGAGGTCGCGGTGGGACCCGTCTGGTACGACGGCACCCGGGGCGGGCCCTGCACGTGGCCGTACCCCTGAGGCGGTCCCGGATGGAATTCCCGGGACGGCCACCGCCGGAAAACCGATGCCCTGAGGATCAGCGCGTGGCCCAGCCCGCCGATCCAGCTGCCGAACAGGCCGATCGTCCCGATGGTGTCGAGTACGACCGGGATGTCGTCGGAACTTCCGTAGATCGCCGCGGCGACCATGAAGATGCCGATGCCGAGCCCGTAGAAGACGGCGGCGACGGCCAGCAACGGGCTCCGCAGCCGGCGCGCGGCGTGGCCGATCACGAACGGTGTCCCGATACCGCAGGTCAGCAGGGGTACCAGCGCCCACACGACGCTCCACGCCGTGTTGGATCGCGCCGGTGGTTGCGACTGCCAAGCCGGCCCGTACTGGTGGGACATGTGGCGAACAATACGATTTTTTCAGAAGGTCCGCAGTCGCTTCGCTGGCGAGCCTGTGGGTGGGGAGCGGTTATCGAACACACAGTCTGTGGATAACTTCTGTGGATAACCCGGTTCCCCGGCTGATACCTCTCACCGCGACGGTCTCCGGGGCCCACGCATTCCCGAGCGCCCCGCTGTGCGCCATGATGTTGAGTTGTGGCACGGATACCAGGAGTGGGACTGGCGAAGGGACTCTCCGTCACCCTTCGCCACATGCTGAGCAGGTCGGTGACCCAGCAGTATCCCGAAGTCCGGCCGGAGTTGCCCCCGAGGAGCAGGGGGGTGATCGCGCTGGTCGAGGAGAACTGCACGGTGTGCATGCTCTGTGCCCGCGAGTGCCCCGACTGGTGCATCTACATCGACTCCCACAAGGAGACCCTCCCCGCCCCGGAAGGCGGCCGTCCCCGGGCCCGCAACATGCTCGACCGCTTCGCGATCGACTTCTCCCTGTGCATGTACTGCGGGATCTGCATCGAGGTCTGCCCCTTCGACGCGCTGTTCTGGTCCCCGGAGTTCGAGTACGCCGAAGGCGACATCCGTAACCTTCTTCATGAGAAGGACAAGCTGGCCGCCTGGGCCCAGACCGTACCGCCGCCTCCGGCCCACGAGCCCAACGCCGATCCGCCCAAGGAACTGGCGGCCACCTCCCGTCCGGTCCGTCCTCGCCCGGCTCCCTCCGAGCCCGCTCCCGCTGCCGGAACCAGGACCGGCCCCACCGCCGGTCCTGGTCCCGCAGGCGGTCCTGGTATCGCCGCCGGCCCCGGTCCCGCAGCCGGTTCGGGCCCTACCGCCGGTTCTGGTCCCGCGGCCGGTTCTGGTCCTGCGGCCTCCGCGCCCGGCGCGTCGGCTTCACCGTCCGGAGCCCCGGCCTCCCCCGCCGATTCCCGCTCAGAACCGGGTCTCCAGCCGGGCCCTGGAGCGCCCGCGCCCGGTTCCGGCACCTCCGTACCCGATGCCCCGTCCTCGCCGTCAGGGCCTTCGTCGTCCGGGTCCTCGCCGTCCGGTTCCCCGTCCTCGCCACCCGCCTCACCCGCTCCCGGCACCCCCGACGCGCCGCCCGCGCGGCGCGGCCCATCCCCGGACAGGTCGTCCAGACCGGGCACCTCGGCGGGGCACGCGAGCGTCCGGGCCATCCGGCCACCGGGTGCCCTTCCGAAGAAAAACGATCCGTCCACAGGTGGGCCATCCGTCGAGAAGTTATCCACAGGCGGGGGTGAAGCACCTCCGGCGGCGGCCACACCGGAGCAGACTCCTTCCACGGATCCGAGTGGAGAGCCCGAGGAGGAGAGGTGACCGAGGTGCCGTCCTACCTGTCGCCGACCGGGCAGGAGATCGTCTTCCTTCTGCTGGGCGCGGTGGCCGTCGGGTCGGCGCTGCTCGTCGTGACCACCAGGCAGCTCGTCCACGCGGCCCTGTGGCTGGTCGTCTGCTTCGGCGCGCTGGCCGGGTGCTACCTGGTGCTCACCGCCGAGTTCGTCGCCTGGGTCCAGGTGCTGATCTACGTCGGCGCGATCGTGGTCCTGCTCCTGTTCGGCATCATGCTCACCCGCGCCCCGATCGGCAGGAGCGCCGACCTCGACAGTCCGAACCGTCCGACCGCGGCGATCGTGGCGATCGCCACCGCGGCCGTGCTGGTCACCGTCGTCGTCGACGGCTTCCGCATGGCCTACGTCCCGCTTGAGCCCGGCGGCGGATCGGCCGGCGAGCTCGGTTCCAGCATCTTCCGTAACTGGGTGCTCCCGTTCGAGGCGCTCTCGGTCCTGTTGCTGGCGGCTCTGATCGGCGCCATCGTCCTGTCCCGCACGGACATCCGCGGGAGGGACTGACGTGCACGTCGTCTATCCCGCGGTCGTCTCGGCACTGCTGTTCTCCATCGGCGTGTACGGGGTGCTCGCCCGCCGCAACACGATCCTCGTGCTGATGTCCGTCGAGCTCATGCTCAACGCCGTCAACCTCAATCTGGTCGCCTTCGACGTGTGGTTGCGCGACCGGCTGCACGGCGGGCAGGTCCTCACACTGTTCGTCATCGTGATCGCCGCCGCCGAGGTCGGCCTCGGTCTCGCGATCATCCTCGCGCTCTACCGCAACCGCCAGACCGTCGACCTCGACCGCCTCCGCTCCCTGTCCGACCCCACGGACACCGACCTCGCCGACGCCGGTCCCGGCGACACCGGTCCCGGCGACACCGGTCCCGGCAACACCGGCTCGGACTCCTCACTCGTGGAGCAGCCTCCGGCCGGGTCCCGGGGCCGGTCCCGGACACAGACACACCCCCAGATCGGGACCGACACGCGGCGGTCCCGGTCCGGGACCGGATCCGAGGCGGACACCGGGCCGGGTGACGCGCCATGATCACTATCGCCTCGCTCGTGATCCTGCTGCCCTTCCTCGCGGCGGTCACCGGCCTTCTCGGCTCCCGTTTCCCCCGGCGCCCCCACAGCGTGACGCCCCCGGAGACCGGCGAAGGCGGCATCCTCAAGGCCGACGCCCCCAAGGCCGACGCTCCCAGGAGTGGCGCCTTCAAGGTCAACGCCGACACCGCCGCCAACCACCGGGCCGCCTGGATCGCCGTGGTGCCCACCGCCGTCTCCGCGGCCCTGGCGATCTGGCTGGCCTACGCCACCTGGGCCACCACCGGCGGGGGCGGAGCCGAGCCGTCCGCCCCGGCCGGGCCGGGAGGCCAGGGAGCGATCGACGGTGTCACCGCGGCGTTCACCGTCATCGAGACGGGTTCGGTGCCGATCTCGGTCGGGCTGCTGGTCGACGGCCTCGCCGCGTCGATCGCCGTGCTGGTCGCCGCGGTCGCGCTGGCGGTGCAGATCTACTCCGTCGGTTACATGCGCGGTGACCGGCGCTACCCGTCCTACAGCTCCTTCATCAGCCTGTTCACCAGCGCCATGCTGCTGGTCGTCTACGCGGCGGACCTCATGGTCCTCTACGTGGGCTGGGAGATCATGGGCCTGTGCTCCTACCTGCTGGTCGGGCACTGGTGGGAAGACAGGGCCAACTCGCGAGCGGCGATCAAGGCGTTCCTCGTCACCCGGATCGGCGACGTCGGATTCCTGTTCGGCATCTTCGTCCTCGGGACGGCGGCGGGAAGCTTCAGGATCGCCGACGTCATCGCCGGAGTCCCCGAGATGTCCTCCGGCACGCTCATCGCCGCGACCATGCTGCTGCTGGCCGGGGTGGCGGGGAAGAGCGCCCAGGTGCCGTTGCACGTCTGGCTTCCCGACGCGATGGCCGGACCGACACCGATCAGCGCCCTCATCCACGCGGCCACCATGGTCGCCGCGGGCATCTTCGTCGTCGCCCGGCTCTACCCGGCCTTCCTCGGCGCCCGCCCCACCCTGGACGTCCTCGCGGTCCTGGCCGCCATCGGCATGCTCGGCGCGGCCCTCGCCGCCCTGGCCCAGGACGACCTCAAACGCGTCCTCGCCTACTCCACGATCAGCCAGCTCGCCTACATGGCCGGCGCCCTGGCCGCCGGGTCCCGGAGCGCCGCGATCTTCCACCTGATCACCCACGGCGCTTTCAAGGCGCTCCTCTTCCTCTGCGCCGGAGCGGTGATCCACGCGGTCGGCTCCAACCTGATGAGCACGATGGGGGGCCTCAGGAGGGGGCTTCCCGTCACCTTCGCCGCGATGACGATCGGCTTCGCCGCGCTCATGGGTCTGCCCCCGGCCAGCGGCTTCTTCAGCAAGGACGAGGTGCTGGTGGCCATCGAGCACTCCCTGTCCTCCGGGCCGCTGACAGGCGCCGCGGCCCTGCTGCTCTACGGCTGCGCCCTCGCCACGGTCGCGGTGACCGGCGCCTACGCCACCCGCGCGTGGCTGCGAACCTTCTTCGGGCAGCGTGCCCCCCAGCCCCAGCCCCAGCCTCAGCCCCAGTCCGCGCCCGCATCCGGCGCGCCGCACGCCGTTCACACCGCCGTCCACGCCTCCGCTCACACCGCCGTTCACGAGGTTCCGGCCACCATGCGCTGGCCCATTCTCGTCCTGGCCGTTCCGGCCCTGCTCCTCGGCTTCGCCCGTGTCGGCGACGTTCACTGGGACGCCGCCGCCCTCAGCCTCGCGGTGGCGCTGCTGGGGGCGGGAGCGGTCTACGCCGTGTGGCGCTCCGACCCCCTGGCCGACCCGGCTCGCCTGCTCGGCCCCTTCCGGGCCCCCTGCGAGCAGGCCTTCCACGTCGACTCCGTCTATAACGGTCTGTTCGTCCGACCCGTGCTGCTCCTGGCGAGTCTTGTCGTCCGCGCCGACGGTCGCGTGGTGGACGGTGCCGTGCGCGGCTCGGGCCGGGCGACCTTGGGCCTGGCCGGGCTGGTCCGCCTGGCGCAGAACGGCAACGCCCAGCTCTACATCACCGGCCTGCTGGCCGGAGTCCTCCTGATCGCGGCCGGGGCGGTGATCTTCAGGTGATCTCTCTGTTGTTCTGGGGCGTCGTGGCCCTCGTCGTGCTGCTCCTCATCCGTCTGGCGGTGACGCGCCGTTGACCTCCTCTCCGCGACCGAGCACACGACCGGACTCGACACCCGACTCGAACCCGGAACCGGACCCGACACCGAACCCGGAACCGGAACCGGACCCGACACCGGATCCGACACCGAACACGGGACCGGACACCGGGGCGAACTCGGGGCCGAACCCGATGCCGAACTTCGGTGAGGTGGCCACGCCATGAGCTGGATTCTGATCGTGCTCCTCGGTGTGCCACTCGCCGGAGCCGCCGCGCTGCTCGCACCGTTCGGGTCGGACGTCGCGGCCAGGGGTCGGCTGCTCAGGGTGCACGGCCTGGTCGTCTCCGGCCTCACGTTCGCGCTGTCGGTGGTGCTGGTCGCCGCGTTCGACTACGGCGACGCCGCTCGGGTGCAGTTCGCGACAGACCTGGCCTGGATCCCCGGCCTCGACCTCAGATTCCACCTCGGCGTGGACGGGATCTCGCTGCCGCTGGTCGTGCTGACCACGCTGCTGACCTTCCTCTGCTTCGTCTACCTGTGCAGGGGGCGCGCCGACCGCCCCGGGCAGCTGCTCAGTCCCCGGCCCGGTGGCAACCGGCCACGGGCGCTGGTGTTCACGCTGCTCGTCCTCGAAGTGGGCATGATCGGCACCTTTCTCGCGCTCGACCTGTTGCTGTTCTTCGTGTTCTTCGAGGTCGTCCTCATCCCGATGTACTTCGTGATCGCCATCTGGGGCGGGCGCGCCCGCCGGGCGGCGGCGATCAAGTTCATCCTCTATACCCTGCTCGGCTCGGTGGTCCTCCTGCTGGGCCTGTTGCTCATCTGGTCGCAGACCGGCACCCTGGACATGATCGCCCTCGCGCGGGCACGGGGAACGGGCATGTCACCCGCTGTGCAGACCATCGCCTTCCTGGCCGTCGGCATCGGCTTCGCGGTCAAGACCCCGATGTGGCCGCTGCACACCTGGCTGCCCGACGCCCACACCGAGGCGCCGACCGTCGGTTCGGTGCTCCTGGCCGGCGTGCTGCTCAAGATGGGCACGTACGGCTTCGCCCGCGTCGCGATCCCGATCCTGCCCGATGGTGCCGCCGCGACGGCCCCGTGGCTCGGGGCTTTCGCGGTGATCGGCATCGTCTACGGCTCGCTGGCCTGTCTCGCCCAGCGTGACCTCAAAAGGATGATCGCCTACTCCTCGGTCGGCCACATGGGTTTCGTGCTCCTGGGCTTCGCCACGCTCACTCCGGCCGGAGTCAACGGTGCCCTGTTCGGCAACATCGCCCACGGTCTCATCACCGCCCTGTTGTTCTTCGTCGCCGGAGCCATCAAGGAGCGCTACGGCACCTCCGACATGCCGGCCCTCGGCGGTGGCATGCTGACACGCCTTCCCCGCCTCGCCTCCCTGCTCACCTTCGCCTGCGTCGCCTCGCTCGGGCTGCCGGGACTGGCGGGCTTCTGGGGTGAGATGCTGGCCCTCCTCGGTGCCTTCGAACCGGCCGCGGGTCTGTCGCGCCCCCTCTACCTGGTCTTCATGGCCCTCGGAGGTCTCGGTACCGTGCTGACCGCCGCCTACTTCCTGCTCATGCTCTCCCGCGTCACCCACGGCCGGGGCACCGAGACCGTCCATGTCCCGGTCCTCGCCGCGGCCGCCGCGGGCGGCCTGCCCTCCACGGGACCGACCGGGGAGGAGGGTGATCACGACGGTGGTGCCCCCGCCGGCGAGGCGGGGGAGAAGGAGGGCCCCCTCATGGCAACCGTCGGCGGGGGTGGCGCTCCCCCTCCGGCGACCCCGGCGACCCCGGCGACCCCGGCTGCTCTGGGGACTTCGGGGGGTTCGAGGGTAGGGGCGACTTCGGGAGTCGCTTCGGGGGCGACGGGCACGGGCAGATCGCGCATGCCCGACGTCTCGGGCCACGAACTGGCCGCCTGGGTGCCGTTGATCGCGTTGATCCTGCTGTTCGGGCTCTGGCCCAAGGCGCTCCTCCTCCTCACCGATCCGGTGGTCCGGACCCTGGTGGGCGCGCCGTGATCCAGTCGATCGACTACTACGCGGTCGCGCCGCCCCTGATCCTCGCCCTCACCGCAGGGCTCGTGTTGCTCCTGGACGCCTTCCTGCCCCGCAGGCCGTACGTCCGGACGGCACTCGGCGCGGTCACGTTGTCCGGGGTGATCGCCGCCCTGGCAGTAGTGATCTCCCAGGCCGTACGCGCCGGAGAGCCGCTGAGAACCTTCTGCGTGCCAGAGGGGCTGCTCGGCTCCCCCCGCGCGGCGATCGGCGCCATCGCTCCCCCGGTCACCGGGCCGAAGGCGCCCACGGCCGCCGTGGCACCGTGCTCGTTCGTGGTCGACGACTTCACGCTGGTCTTCGCCGGGCTCGCGCTGTTCGCCGGGATCGTGGTGGTGCTGCTGTCGGCGGCCGAACTCTCCTCCGGGGACATCCCCGTCGGAGAGTGGTACTTCCTGCTGCTCTGCACGCTGGCGGGTGCCGTCGCCCTGCCCGCCTCCCGTGACCTGATCATGCTGGTGGTCGCACTGGAGCTCGTCTCGCTGCCGGTGTTCGCGCTCACCGCGCTCAAGCGTTACGACGGCCGGAGCTCCGAGGCGGCGGTCAAGCTCTTCCTGGTCTCCGTGGTCTCCACGGCGGTGATGCTCTTCGGGGTCTCCCTGCTGTACGGAACCACCGGCACCGTCTACCTCGACCGCATCGCCCACGTTCTACGACAGGACGTCCCCGCCGCCACCGGCCTCGGGCCCGGCCAGGGGGACATCGGCGACGGCGGCGCCTACGAGTCCTCGCTGCAGATCGCCTACGACCTGCCCGCCGTGGTCACCGTGGCCGTGGTCCTGGTCCTCGCCGGGTTCGCCTTCAAGATCGCAGCGGTGCCGTTCCACGCGTGGGCGGGTGACGTCTACCAGGGCGCGCCCATCCCCGTCGCGGCGCTTCTCTCCGTCATCTCCAAGGCGGCGGGGTTCGCGGGGCTGATCCTCATCCTGGTCGTCGCCCTGGGCGGCCTGGGGGCCACCTGGATCCCGCTGGTCGCGATTCTCGCCGCGCTGACCATGACCGTCGGCAACCTCCTGGCCACGCGCCAGCGCCACGCCGTGCGGTTGCTCGCCTGGTCCTCCGTCGCCCAGTCGGGCTACATCCTCGCTCCCCTCGGCATCAGGAACGACGAGGCGATGAACGCCTCGGTCGCCTACCTGGTCTTCTACGCGGCGATGAACCTCGGGGCGTTCGCCGTGGTCACGCTGGTGTCGAGGAGGTCGGGCAGCGGGGAACTGGACGACTACCGGGGTCTGGCGTTCCGGAGCCCGGCGGCCGGGCTGGCACTGGCCTTCTTCCTGATCTGCCTGGCGGGCCTGCCCCCGGGGCTGGCCGGGCTCTTCGCCAAGATCGTGGTGTTCCGGGAGCTCCTCGGCGGAGGCGGTGGCTGGCTGGCGGCCGTGATGGCGGTCAACACCGTCGTGGGTCTCTACTACTACGTCGCCTGGGTCGTGCGGATCTTCACCCCGGCCCCGGTGACCGAGAGCCCTGCGATCGGGGGCGCCATGGCGGGCAGCGCTGTGATCGGGGGTGCTGTGACGAGGGAAGCCGTGATCGGGGGTGCCGTGCCGGGCGGTGCCGTGACAGGAAGCGCCATGGCGGGCAGCGTCGTGCCGGGCAGCGCGGAGACGGGTGGCCGCGGCACCGGATGGATACCCGCGAGTGTGGCGGTCGCGGTGGCCGGGATCGTCGCGATCGCGTTCTCGGCCGCTCCCCAGCTGGTCCTCGACCTCGTCCCCGCGGCGCTCATCGCCGCGGGCTGAACCATCCGGGAACGTTCGACCTGGCCGGAGACGTTGTCACAGGTGAATCAGCATCAACCGAAAGGGGGGTGTAGTGCACCACAACGGTCTGCGTACCGCGGTCCTTCTCGGCGCACTGTCCGCGGTGATCATCGTGGTGGGGGCGTGGTTCGGAGGCGGCACCGGCGTGCAGATCGCGGTCCTGGTCGCGCTGGCGACCAGCGGCGTCGCCTACTTCTTCTCCGACCGCATCGCGCTGTCGGCCATGCGCGCCCGGCCGGTGGGTGAGGTGGAGCAGCCGCTCCTCTACCGGATCGTGCGCGAGCTCTCCACCGAGGCCCGCCAGCCCATGCCCCGGCTCTACGTCTCGCCGACCATGCAGCCCAACGCCTTCGCGACGGGGCGCAACCCCCGCAACGCCGCGGTGTGCGTAACCTACGGGATCACCCAGCTCCTCGACGAGCGCGAGCTGCGCGGGGTCATCGGGCACGAGCTCTCCCACGTCTACAACCGCGACATCCTGATCTCCTCGGTGGCCGGCGCGCTCGCCACGATGATCACCTACCTCGGCTATGTCGGCTTGTTCTTCGGCGGCGGTGACGAGGACGAGGGCCCCGGGTTCATCGGTGCGATCCTCATGATCGTGCTCGGTCCGGTCGCGGCCGGAATGATCCAGATGGCCATCTCCCGCTCCCGTGAGTACCAGGCGGACGAGTCCGGTGCCCGGCTGACGGGCGATCCGCTGGCCCTCGCCTCGGCGCTGAGAAAGATCGAGATGGGCACCCGTCAGCTGCCCCTCCCGGAGAACGGCCGGATCGCCTCCGCCTCCCACCTGATGATCGCCAATCCCTTCCGCGGCGCCGGGATCGGCCGGATGTTCTCCACCCACCCGCCCACCGCCGAGCGCGTCGCCCGTCTGGAGCGTATGGCCGGCTACCGCCGCTGACCCCGCGCTTCCCTGCCGCCGTGAGCCCCTACGGTCCGTGACGGATCAGGGAGCCAGTCCCGTGACGATCGGGTTGTGGACGGACCCGGGCACGACGAAGCCGCTCACCCGTTCCGTGCCGCCCGACTCCTGATCGACCCGATACCAGGTGTAGCGGGTGCCGCCCCCCTTCCTGATCCTGCGCGGGGTGACCGTCTGCAGGTCGAGACGGCCCGCGCCGTTCCAGCGCATCCGGGTCGGAGTCCTGTTGACGGGTACGGCGATGGGATCGTGCCTGGGGATGCCGCCGGTGGGCACGTTCCACAGGCGGATCCCCGCGTCACGTGCCGTGAAGTGGGCGACGGTCTCGCCGTCCGGGCCGAGCGCGCCCCCCACCGGAACGCGCCCCCGCTCGGTGAAGGGCGACATCGAGTAGATCCCCGCCTGGAACGTGTCGTCCACCACGAGTACGAACTTCGCGTCAGGGCTGAAACTCCACGGACGCAGGCCAGGTGGCACCGGGATGCTCTCCCCGCTGTACGTGTCCAGGATCCGATGCTCCCAGCCGATGCCCAGCACCACGTACCGCCCGCCGGGAGAGAGATCGACCCGTGCCGCGCGCATGGCGTTCGACCACATCACTCCCGGCACCGCGCGCACCTCGCCGGTGGCCACCTCCCGCACCACCAGCGCCCCACCCCGCCGCTGGAAGTACGCGACATACCTACCGTTCGGCGACAGGGCCAGCGGTGCTCGTTGCCTCCCCACGGAGAACACCCGGGCGTCGGGGAGAGTGATCACCCCGCCGCCGCGTACCCAGAGTTTCCATGGAGCGCAGACACACCCGTCGAGTCCCGCGTACCGGACCGGAGGTCTCACACCTCCGGCCTTCGCGGGAACGCCCGCCCCCATGACCATGGCGACCGCGCCGACGCAAACGCTCAAGCGGCAGAACAACCCCACTGAGGCCCCCCGAGTCTTCCGGACATACGGGGGGTGTCCGTCGCTTACCGGCTTACTGTACGCCCAGGGGGAGGCCGACCGGCGGTGTCGCCGTGAGTGTCATCCGATCGGGGGGAGCGAGCGGAAACCCCTCCGGTGCAGGCGAACGGACCGGCCCCCGCGAGGGCCGGTCCCGGGGCGGCCACCGGCCGACCGGCTCAGGAGTGCTGCGTGACCGGGTCGGTCTCCTCCGCGGAAAGGCCGGGGATGCCGTCGATGCTCTCGCGGTTCTTCCGCGCCCGGTGGGTGCGCCGCTGCTGGACGTCCTTGCGTTCCGCCCACTCGTCCAGCAGCGTCCGGTCCTTCTCGAAGGACATGAACGGTACCGAGAAGCCGCAGGAATCGGAGATCCGGTCACAGTCGACGACGACGATCGACCGCACGCCCGGATGCGGGCCGAAATTCTTGATCAGTGTTGCGAAGTCGGGGTTCTCCGGTACGACGACACGGCCGGTGCCGTACAGGCGGAGGATGTCGGGAGGGCCGGAGAAGGCGCAGAACATGACCGTGATGCGGCCGTTCTGGCGGAGATGGGCGATGCTCTCCACTCCACTGCCGTCCAGGTCCAGGTAGGCGACGGTGGTGTCATCGAGGACGGCGAAGGTGTCGGCGTATCCCTTGGGGGACATGTTGACGTGGCCGCCCTGCTCGGGAGCCGTCGCCACGAAGTAGATCGGCTGTGCTCCGATGAACTCACGCAGCCGATCGTTAATCCTGTCATGAATTTTCCCCATGAACAGGACGATAATTCTTTATTGTTCGCCGGTTGGCGCCGTGTCCAGTAGTTGCCTTCGATCGGGAGGGTTGTACCGGAATCCAGACAGCTCGGCCTCGGCAGCACGGCCGCTCCGAGCCGGCCCACCGCAAGCAGATCCGGCCCGTACTCCGGGGCGGCGCGGTCGCCATGGATCGAATCTTCGGAACCCGCGTCAATTCCCGGCACGGTTACGCTCAACACCAGCCCGAACCGGCGGCTGGAGTCAGCCCGTAGAGCCTCCATCGAGCCCGGATCGCTTCAAAACGATCGAGGGCGTCACCGGCACCCACCGTGGCCCTGCTCGAAGGGGAGGAACTGAGGCTGATCGGCGTGGTGCTCCGGACCGCATGGTGGACGATCTCCTCAGGAGTGCGAGTCTTCGCCGGCCCACCCTGCACAGGTACCCCAAGCGGGGGAGACCGCGTCGCTCACCTCCAGCGATGTGAAACGGGTGAGCGGCCGGGGCACAAGAGAGCCTCTTGCCCCGGCCGTATGCCCTGGATGTGCCCTCCCCGGAGCAGTAAGGTCCTGAAACCACAGGTCAGAGCCTCGGTTTCCCTTCTGCTAGCGGTAGTTCGAGAACTGAAGCGCGATCTCCAGGTCCTTACCCTTGAGAAGGGCGATGACCTCCTGCAGCTCGTCCCTCTTCTTGGAACTCACCCGCAGTTCCTCGCCCTGGATCTGGGCCTTGACGCCCTTGGGCCCCTCATCACGAATGATCTTCGAGATCTTCTTGGCGTGCTCCTGGTCGATGCCCTCCTTGAGGGTCACCAGAAGCCGGTACTCCTTGCCGGACAGCCTGGGCTCGTCCGCGTCCAGGATCTTGAGGGAGAGCCCCCGCTTGATCAGCTTGTCCTTGAAGACGTCGAGGACCGCGTTGGCGCGCTCCTCGCTGTTGGCCTTGATCTCAACGGCCTTCTGACCGCCCGACCAGGCGATGGTCGCGCCGGTGCCCTTGAAGTCGAATCGATGTCCGACCTCCTTGACCGTCTGGTTCAGCGCGTTGTCGGCTTCCTGGTGGTCGATCTTGCTAACGATGTCGAACGATGAATCCGCCAAAGCTCAATCCCCTCTGACCTGCTGGAACTATCAATCGCCGCCCGGCTCCCGGAAGCCACGGATCTCGAATCGCGGTGGCGCCCGCGAGCCGGTTCGATAGACGCGTACGTAACCGATCAGCCTAGCCAGCATCTCCCGCCGATGCCGAGGCGGAAGCGTGTCCCTCTCCCGCCATCAGCGGGCCCTGTCCACTTCAGCGTGTCTCGTTTCCACTCCCGCCCTCCCGCTCGCCTTGGCGTGTCCCCGTTCCTTCAGTTTCCTCGCACCGCCCTCCGGCCACCCCTCGGAACCCCCGCCATTGAGACCTGTCCCCCCCGACGCCGCGACGCCTCTGGCGTCACTTCCTCCCCGGAGAACACCGGCACAAGTGGCGACATGCGTACCAAAAGTCCTGATAGGAGTGGGTATCGGGAGGTGCCCCGCGTCGATGTCACGTCACACCCGGAAGTCCGCTATTCTTCTTCCTGTCGCCGCCGCAAGCGGAGGACATGGCAGGTTGCCCGAGTGGTCAAAGGGAGCGGTCTGTAAAACCGTCGGCTCAGCCTACGCAGGTTCAAGTCCTGCACCTGCCACCAGCAGAAACAGCAGCTCAGAGGCCCTTCGGGGCCTCTTTTGCGTTTCCGGGACATGCAGCCGCAGGCAGCCGGAAGCAGCCGCATGTCAGCGCTCGCGGGATATACGCGGGATGGATCATGAGGCATTTCCCCAGGTCGCGCCGGGCGTTGCGGGACATGCGCGGGATGGACCCCGGAACGCCGAAAGGGCTCCGGGAGTGTGTCCCAGAGCCCCACAGCAGAGGTGATCTTCACGCGGCCAGCGCGTCATCAATCCTCCGGTTGACTGTCTCCTCCTGGCCGTCGATGCACTTCGCGTAGACGCGGAGGAGAACGTCAACGCCGTGACCGGCCCGCCTGGCGATCTCCGGGGCGGGAACCCCGGCGTTGAGCCAGAGCGACACCGCCGCGTGCCGTAGGTCGTACGGCCTGCGAGCCAGGGGAGAGGCGGCCTGTTCCGGCGTCAGCGCGAGGAGCCGAGCCGCGGCCCACACCTCGGTATAGGCGGTCGAGGCGACCACGCCGCCGCGCTCGCTCTGGAACAGCCGGCCATCCTTGGCGGTCCCGAACTCGTCGAGGTGCTCGCGGAGGATCCTCACCAGGACGGGAGGGATCGGGACAGGCCGCGTGTCCTCCTGCGCCCGATGCTTGAGCCCGCGCGCCTCGTGGGCATCCCCGGAATCGGTCCACCGGGTGTTCACCTCGGGACGGGAGACATCGAGGCTGAGCCGACCCCAGCCGGTTGCCGGAAGACGACAGTCCTGCTTGCGCAGCGCGACCGCCTCACCCGGCCGGATGCCCGCGTAGTACATGCAGGCGAACAGCGCCATGAGCCGACGACCACGGCCGCGCCTGCCCACGTAGGTCACCATGGTCAGCAACTCGCGAACCTGCTCGGGGTTGACGACCACGCGGGGATCGACCGTCTCGGCGACCTTCACCGGCTTCCAGCGAACTTTCGTCACCGGGTTCGCGGGCAGTTCCTCCAGCTCCACCGCGTACTGAAGGGCGTTGTAGAAGACGGCCCGCTTACGCCGAATCGTGTTCGCAGCCGCCGCCTTGCCGTTGAGGAGCAGGGCGAGCGCGTCGAGCCCGGCCCGGACGGTCTTGGCCTCCTGAAGCTCCGAGAGAGGCACAGACGCCTTGTCGAGCCAACGCAGCGCCTTGGCGATCTCAACCGGCCGCGCCTTGTCCCGAGCGTTGGGAGGCAGCGCGTAATGACGCAACGCCGCACGAAGGACGGAGATCTCTGGCTTGCCGGGGATGTCTCGTGTCAGCGCGGGGACCACCGTCGCCAGGGCATCGGTCATCGCGTCCCGAGTCTTGGCCGCCGCGTGGGGCCACTTCATGTCGATGTAGGCCAGGACGAAGGCGTACCAGTTCTGCGCCTCCTTGGCCTGGATCATCGACTCGGGGAGGCCCGTCTCCATGTCGAAGGCTTCGCCCCGCTTGGCCGCCTGACGCAGGTCGGACAGGAAGTTCTCGCCGAGAGCCTTGGTCCGGTAGCTCTTGGACTTCTCCCGGCTACCCACCTTCCACCGGACCTCATAGGACGCGGCCTTGCTGGACTTGTTCCGGCGGATCTCCCAGAACTTCACGTCGTACGAGGTGTTCACGCCGCCTCCCGGAGGCTCTCAAGCCACGCCTCGAACTCACTGCGATAGAGGCGGATCTCGTCGTTGGGCAGTCGCAGGCCGCGGGGGAACTTGCCGATCTCGCGCCAGCGGTAGAGGGTCCGGACGGAGATCCCGCCGAGCCTGTCGAGGATCTCGGGGACGGTCATGAGCTTGTCGTCGTCCTTCTTCTTCACGCCGCCTCCCTGATTGCCGAAAGGTCTTGTCCGATCGCCTTCTCTTGGAGTGCGAGAAGGGTTGCCCGCCAGCGCTGGCGTTCGGCGACCATGCGCAGCAGTCGCAGGGCCAGAGAGGGGATGTCGCTGTCACCGGCCGGGACGGGCTTCCAGACGTAACGGTGCGGATCGGGGACCTCATCGGCCAGGCCGAGCGCCTCCATGACCCAGGTACGGCGGTCGCGCTTGTGCTCGGACAGGGTCTTGTTGGACCACTTACGGGACACCAGGACGCGACGGCCCGCGTAGCCGAGGTGTTCGGGCTTGTGCGCCTTGCTCCGGCACCGGCCCGGAGTCATGCCCTGCTTGGCGCCTTTGGGCTGCACGCCGTACCGCAGCCAGTTCGGGCAGGCCGGAGAGCAGGGTTCGTAGCGGAGTGCTTCGGCCATCCGCGCGGCATGCGCTCGCTGAGCAGGGTTGTCAGGGTCGAGGGCGTCGCCGAGGCTCTTGGTCAGATACTTCGACAGGTAGCGGATGCACTGGTCGGCATCCGGGGTGCCGGACAGGACGCCCTGAACATCGACTTGAGAACCGAAGCGGACCACATGCAGGGGTTCGGCCTCGTCGTCGGTGCCGAGCCGGTCGAGCGCCTGAGGCCAGGTCGGGAGGAGTTCCCCGGTGGCCGGGTCGAGGTAGTCGCCGGTCTGTCCGTCTGGATAGGTCTCCTCGTCGGGGAGGTCGGCCCGCTGCGTCCACACCGGCAGGTGATCGCCGTCGAACTTGACCTCATCGACGGACGGCCACCACACCTGGTGATAGGTCGCCGCCGTGATCTGCTTGATCTCAGCGCGAGGCATGGTGCCGCGGACTGCCATGTGCAGGTGGGGAGCGAGCCGTTTCTGTGGTTCGACGGAGGAGAAGTACTGCACGTCATAGCCCGCGACCCGGCGAAGGTTCTGCACGAAGCGGTCGACGAGCTTGGAGAAGTGCAGCGCGTCCCGAGCCGCCCGCGTGTAGTCGTAGGCGCCCGGATCGACGGGCACGCCTTGCCCTGCCCGGATCTTGCCGTACGAGGGAAGCGTGAGGGTGAGGAACAGCGACGGCCGGTAGGTGGTTCCGTCCGAGCCGGTGAAGGTCCGCCCGAGCGTGGTGTTCTGCCGGACCCGCTTGGGGAGATCGGGGGCATCCTGTCGCCGCCGGGTCGAGCGGTTGCGCTTGCCGGCAGCACGACCGAGCAGGGTGCCACGCATTCCGGCAGCGTTGATCTCGTCGTCCAGGCCGGTGAGGATCGCGTCCAGGTCGGCGGTGTCGTCGCCGGCCTTTTCCGCGGCATCGCGTTGGGCCTGCATGTCGGCGCGGAACTCCACCAGCCAGACCTGTTCCTCGTTGGGCTCATCCGGGGTGATCGAAGGTTCGGCCTCCAGGTGCCAGCCTTCCCGGCACTGGGCCATCCGCAGGTAGCGGTTGCGCCGGGCGCAGGAGGGACACTTGGCCTCCATGGTGGCCCCGCAGGGCACGTTGATGTCCTCGGTGAGCCCGGTGTGGGTGTCCAGCCGACGCAGGACCACCGGCCGGATGCACACTCCGTTGTGCTTGGCGATCTCCACCGCCACATCCAGCGCGAGCGGCATCCTCTGACGTTCGGCGCGCGACAGGCCGCGGTCGTTCGGGTTGCTCACGCGCCCTCCTCGTACGTGTCGCCGGGGTCGAGGAGCGCGCCCTGTCCGCACTCGCGACACTCGACCAGGCCGCGGATCAGGTCCAGCCACAGCGTGTTGACCGCGTGGCAGGCAGCGCAGCGCAGGCCGTCGAGGATGTAGGCCAGTTCAGTCACGGTCGTCCCTCTCCCGCACTTCGGACAGGTCGGCCACCAGCCGGAACATGGTCTGGTACGGGTCGGCGGTGACGCGGACGTTGAACAGCTCGAAGGCCAGGACGGGCTGAGTGTGGTGCGGTCCCAGGGCGGCGAGGACGGGCCGCTCGCAGAGGCGGGTGATCTCCTCGTCGGTGCCGTAGAAGCAGACCCTCACGCGGTCACCTCCATGGCCATCGCGCGGATGTCGCTGTCGGAGACGTAGGCGGCACGGACCCGGATCGGGTCGGGCGAGGTCTCCAGCCGGACGTAGCCGATACCGGCACCCTGCTCGGGGATCGGGGAGATGTGATCGGCCAGTGCACCGCGATCCCGAGCACCGTCGCCGAGCACCATGTCGACCTGCTCGGACTCGTCGAGGCGGAGCGCGATCTTGTCGGGGAACAGGTTGCGGATGTTCATGACCTCCTTGCGCGGGTCCTGGAGAGCTGCCAGGACACCGAAGCCGACCGCGCGACCCTGCGTGGTGAGCGTCGCCAGGGCGGCGGAGATGCGGAGCTTGAGACCCTTGTCGGACTGGTAGGCGGTCAGGAACGCCACCTCGTCGACCACCACCAGGACGAACGGGTCATCGACAGAGGGAGTGTGGGAGCGCTGGAGTCCGGCGTAACGGTCGGCCCGCTCCTGCATGATCTTCACCGCGGCTTCGAGAAGATCGGCGCAGTCGGCCGGGCTCGCGGCGTAGCGGTCGCCGAACAGGTCGCGCCCGTAGGACAGCTCCATCCGTTTGGGATCCAGCGCCCACACCTGCGCCAGGCCCGCATGCGTGGCGGGCAGTAGGCCGCGGATCGCCGACCAGATGACCGAGCCCTTGCCCGCCCCGGTGGCACCGGCGACCAGGACGTGCGTGCCATGGACCTTCAAAAACCAGGGGGTGCCGTCCTCGCACTTGCCGACCTCCACCGGTCCCACCGATGCCTCATCCGGGACCGGTACGGCCGGGAGCGGAGTGGCGAGGGGATCGCGGCGAGGGAAGACGAGCAGCAGTCGGCCGGAGCGTGCGATGGAGACCCGGCAGGAGCGAGCGCCGAACCCGTGGGCGAGGTGCTCGGTGCGGTCGGCCCAGTCTTTGACCGCCTGCCCGGTGAGCATCCGCACCGTGACCACGTCGGCCCACGAGGTGCAGGTGACGCGGACGACGCGAGGCAGGTAGTCCCGGCCGCGTAAGTGTCGTCCGAGTCCGGAGATGATCATCACTGGTTGCCAGTGCCGCTGGTAGACCCACACCAGCCGCCACCAGGCCAACAGATGCCAGCCCAGCAGGCGAAGGAACGAGGGACGAGCGAGGAAGAACCAGGCGGTGAGGCTGAGAGGTGGCATGGTGACGAGGCCGAGGCCCCAACGCCAGCCGTACCAGTAGGTGACTGCAACGGGAGTGAGCGCGACGGCCGAGGCGATGGGGTGGCGCCACAGCAGCCGCAGGGCACCGGCCAGCAGCCGCCACGCGAAGATCACAATGGTGACGATCGCCGGAGTGCGGAGGACGGCCGGGCGGAAGACGACGGCGGTATCGGGGGTGGTGGAGACGAGGTTCTGCGCCTCGTCGCCGGGCAGTTTCTTGAACATTAGGCTGGGGGCCTTCCTTGAATTCGCGTGAGAGGGAGAACCGAGGGGCCGCCGGAAGTTGGCGCTTCTGGCGGCCCCGCTTACGTGTCAGGCCGCGACCTCACCGGACGGTGTGGTCTGGTCGGTGGGGTTGGGCGGCTGTTCCGCGTGGAGGCGCTCGCAGTTGGCCAGGTAGCGCGCGGAGGCGGTGAAGATCTCCCGCGCGAGGGTCACGTCCTGCTCGGTGACCGGCCCGCCGCCCGTGGTGGTGACCGTCATGTGTGCCTCAGTGCTGGACAGGGCCAGGAACGGTCGCTCCCCGTCGCCCCCGAACGCCTTGGCCGACATCTCCGAGGTGCAGAAGGAGACATCGAATCGGGTGACGCCCTCGTGAATCGACGCGGTGACGTAGGTGTAGGGTTTGTGTTCGCTCACGCCGCCACGTCCTTACCGGCCGTCTCCTTGACCGGCGCCGGAGCGCTCTGCCGAGCGGGAGCCGTGGCGGTGCGGGGAGGACGCATCGTGGTTGCTCGGATGGACCAGGCCAGGCGTCCGGTGTTCTGGTTGACGTAGGCGGTGGCGGTCATGCCGTCGAACTCCACCGGCACGAACGGCAGGCCCGGCAGCGCGGCCGGAACGACGGGCTGGATGGGGGACAGGATCTTGACCGAGACCGTCTTCTGGCCGGCCTTCACGGTCGGGTCGGCGTCCATGACGGCGACCTGCCACACCAGCTCTCCGGTGTTCTTGTCCTTGGCGTAGACGGTGCGGCCCTTGGACGAGGCGTCGAAGTCCTTGACCTGCTCGACCTCGCCGACGATGAAGCAGCCATGCGGGAAGACCTGTCCGAAGTGGACGGGGATGGGGCCTTGGATGGCCATGTCGGGTGTTCCTTTCACTTGGACGGCCGATGTTCGGTCGTCCACTTGTCCGATTGAGTTGAGAGTAGCCCACGACAACTTGTCCGCACAAGTGAATGAGTAGATCGGCGGAGAGAGGATGGCCATGTGTTCGGGACTGCCTCTCGGACGTCCTAACGGCGCTCGGTGCTCAAGGAGGATGCGCGATCATGTCGGTCATGGCCTCCATGACTTCGCCGGAGCATGACACCGCCGAGAACAACCGGATCAAGGTCTGGTTCCAGTTCGTGCCGCGAGAAGGCTGGCTTCCCTACAGCACCGAAGGGATCTGGGCTACGCGGCTCAGCGAGGACACCGCGCGCCTGGAGAACGTCCCTTTCCTACAGGAAGGGGTGGCCGAGGGAGATGTCGTGCGGTTCCTTACCAATGCCGATGGTCTCCACTGGTCCACGGAGCGCGTGGAGGCGTCGGGAAACTGCACCGTTCGGGTCCTGCCCGTTCCTAGCGGTCCACTCGGGACAAGCGCTGAAGCCGTGCACGAGCGGTTGGCACCGTTCGGCCTGGGGGGAGAGGTCTTCAGTAAGGAACTGCCGCTGGTCGCCTTCAACGTGCCGGCTGCCGCAGAACTCAGCCAGATAAAGACGCTGCTGACACGTGGCGAGGAAGACGGTTGGTGGCATTTCGAGGCTTCCTGTGTCACAGATGCCTGGCACGACGCCTAACTAGCTCACCGGGTAGACGTCCTGGAGCTCGTGAAGGTCACCGGGGAGCGCCACGCTCATCACTAGGAGCACGGCCCCGGCAGCATCATGCACGCTGGCCAGTACACCCATGACGGGCTTTGAAGAGCCGAGCAGCTCAGCCTCTTCCTTGGTGGGGTTGCGCGCGGTCAGCCGCTCGGTGACGTGGTCGAAGCGCAGATGCTTCACCGCCTGGAGGTGATGGCGCACCCCGCGCGCGAGCGGTTCGGGCTTGTCGACGTCGGTGCCCAATGCAATCTCCAACGGGAACCACAGGGTTTCCACCGCAGACAGCCGACCACCCTGTTTGGCCACTCGTCGACGCGAGATGACTGGGGTCTTGTCCTCAACACCGAGAAGGCGGGCGATGTGGCGAGGAGCCGGAACACGGGCGACGTCGGTGACCAGGTCGCCGTTCTCGGCCTGCTCGGCCACCGCCAGCCCTGGCCGGATGCGATCGACGGCACTCTCGGGGCGGCCCTTCACGAACGAACCACGGCCGTGCTCACGCTCGATCCAGCCTTGCATGGCTAGTGTCTGAAGCGCCCGGACTACCGTCGTGCGGCCTACGCCGAACTCTCTGACGAGCTGCGTCTCCGAGGGCAGCATGTCACCGGCCGCGTACTGCCCGGCCTCGATGCGCTCCTGAATCGTGCCCATCACCTGGGCATACTTCGGAGGGGCGAAATCCTTGCTCATCTTAACCGCCCGATCACTCTTCCACTTGTCTGCACAAGTACAGTACCGGTTAAGAGCAGCCCTGTCAGGACCCGCGACAGCAGGAAACAACTACCTGGCCAACCCTGCCAGAACTCTGATCCACACCACTCGCGCCTGAGCAGGCGACCATGCGTCACTGTGAAACACGGTCACCTTCCCTTTGTCCTGAACCGTCTTACGAATGAACGACAACCCGCCCGCATCGCACAATTCGTAAAACGTCACCCGATGCTCATGACAGGTCCAGGCCACTACCCGAACCCGCCCGAAACGCCGCGACCTGTGCCAGGCCAAAGGCATGCATCCTGGAGCGGCCGGAACGAGATGCTCGGACAGGCATGACATTCCCCGTCGAGAGAAATCCTCGCTCACGATTCCTGCCGCTCGAAACGCACCGAACCGGCCAGGTCCACGGTGGCGTGAAAGATCACCTGTCGTGACCAGTCGCCCGGCGCCAGGCCGAAGTCGTAGAGCCGCCGCGTGATCCGCCCCCACAGCGCTGGTTGCGGATCCATCCTGCGCAGTGCCTTGCGCAGCTCGTCCATCGAGGTCGCCTGCCCCGAGCTGGTGCCGCACGGTCCGAGCCGGTCGACGCCCTCGGAGGCGAAGACCTCCCACTCGAACATCTCGACAATGGGCTCGGGGCCGTCGCAGTACAGGCAGTCCTCCTGCGAGGAAACCGCACCTCCCAGAAACGAGGTCGCGACATGTCCGCGCCGCGTGACGATCTTCCAGCCGCGCCCATCGCATTCATCGCACTTAACCGGTGTTGTCATACCGGAAAGGATCGATGGAAGAACTTCTCAGCCCTATCCCACGCGTATATTCCACCAAGGCATATAGGGTCTCGACATGTAGCGACGCACCACCTCGGGAACCGACATCCGGAGGACGGAATGAACGGGAGCGCTTTCGAACCGATCAAGATCCCAACCGAAGCATGGGACCGTGAAGACAGCAGAGAAATCCTCAAAAATCGCGACGTAGCAGGACTTTTCAAACTCGCCGCGAAGTACGCAGGCGCCAGCCAAGTGGACATCGGCGCGGCAACCGGCCTGTCCCAAGGACGCGTCAGCCGGATCAGCCACAACCAGTCCCACATCACCGAGCTGGACGTCTACGAGCGCATCGCCACCGGTCTCGGCCTGCCCGATCACGCCCGCATGCTCTTCGGCCTGGCCCCCCTCGACACCGCATCCCCAACCGGCAACTACGGCGACCACCACCAGGAGCAGAGCGAGGAACTGACAGCCCGGATCAAAGCAGCCGCCGCCATCGACCCCACCATGGTCATGATCCTCACCACCGACACCAACAATCTGCGCCTCATGGACCGCCGACTCGGCGGCATCGCCATCGCCGACAAGATGCGCGCCCAGATCTCCCACGTTGAACACGCCCACCGCCACGCCGTACGCCCCGGCATCCGCGCCCAGCTCGCCCACGTCCTGGCCGAGACCGCCTCACTGGCTGGCTGGCAGGCCATCCACACCGGAGCGCTCAACGACGCCTGGAACCACTACGAGCACGCCAAAGCCGCCGCCCGCGAAGCCGACGACCCCGCCCTCATCGCCTACGTCTCCGGCGAACAGGCATACGTCCTGATGGAACTCGGCCGCCCAGCCGAAGGCACCGAACTCCTCCAGTACATCCACACCACCTACCGCGACCGCATCCCCGCCCGGTTACGCACCTGGATGTCCGCAGCCGAAGCCGAAGGCGCCGCCATCCTCGGCGACGAAACGACCTGCCGTACCGCCCTGGAACAGGCCGCCGCACTCCTGCCCGACGGCGACGCCGACCCCGACATGCCCTACCTGTCGGTCAACGCCCACCACCTGGCACGCTGGCGGGGGAGTTGCCTGGTGCGCTTCGGCGATCCGGGAACCGTCGAGGACCTGCGCTCCGCACTGGCCGGGATGGACGGCACCTACAACCGCGCCGAATCCGGCGTCCGCTGCGACCTGGGCCACGCCCTTCTCGCCCGCGGAGAGCCCGACGCCGCCCAACCCCACATCCAGCGCGCCCAACACCTCGCCACGATGACCGGATTCAGCCGGCAACGCCGACGCGTCGAGGAACTCGCCCGAGCCGTCAGCCGCTCGTTGCGCTGAGCCGATCCCGCGCCGCGAACAGACCGATCAACGTCCCCGACGTCCAGATGTCACCGCGGGCGATCATCGCCGGGATCTCCGCCATCGGCACCCACTCGATGAGATCCGCCTCGATCTCGCCGGTCGGGCTTCCGACCAGATCGGCACCCCGCACCAGGAAGAGACTGTGCTCGGAGTCGACCATGCCCGCCATCGGCTGGTAGGTGATCAGAGGCTCGATCTCCTTGGGCCGGTACCCCGTCTCCTCCTCCACCTCACGGGCAGCCGTTGTGATCGCCTCCTCGCCGGCGTCGACCAGGCCGCCGGGAAGTTCCCAGCCCCACCGGTCGAACAGGAACCGGTGCCGCCACATCATCAGCACTCTGTTCTGCTCGTCGACCACCACGGCGATCGCCGCCCGATCCAGATGCACCGCGTGATGCTCGAACCGCTCCCCGTCCGGGATTGCCACGTCAACGAGCCCCAACCGGATCCACCGGTTGTCATAGATGAGCCGTTCCCCGTGCACGATCCACCGCGACCGCTCTTCGTTGGTAGCCACACAGCGAAGTTACAGGCCCACACCTCCGACGTACACGGGCACGAGCATATAGCCGCACGTCATCATGAAGGTATCTGTAGTGGCCTGCCATGGGTTGGACACATGACGAGCACCGCTCAATGAGACTACACAGGGATATTTAATGCAACACTACATCAGATATATCAGTTGGAAAGTTGCATAGCTGGCATCAAGAATGCCAGAACAAGGACCCACATGAAGATAGTTGAACCTATCATGAATAATGCGATGTAAGTTTCGTGCCAACGAAAAAAATTCCGCCAACGGGGTTCGTTCCTAAACCCTGGACTGATGTATACATCAGTTAGAGCGCACTCCTCCTTTCGATAATCAAACCATGAAAGCATGCCTGCTACGACCAAGAGGACAGTGAAGCCAGCAATTAAAGACTCAAGCAGCATGAGTCCAATTAGACCGGATCTCGCCACGTTGGCAGCAATCCCAAAATTTTTGTAACCAACAAAAAGAGCAATGCCTGCAGTTGCAACTGCAGTTACTAGAGTCTGATATAAGGCAAGATATCTATGGGCATTTTCATTGATCGCATGAATTTGCTGAAGAATATATTTGTATCGCTCTAGGACAAACTGGTCCACGCCGTCCGAGGTCATTGAAGAGTGTTGCAGATATGGCTTAGCATACTTCCTTTTCAAGGCAGCTGACCTAGGAGATCTTCGGGCCATATTGCCACCGCTTGCTGTTATCGAAAATCTCCCTTCGAGCTGTTGGGACTTCTGGTAAACAGATCTCGAATTTCGTCGCATCTGCACTTCCATGACATGATTTAAGTCTCGAATTGGATAACATGATGATTGCCTACTTTAAATAATTATCCGAGCCGTCCTCTGCTTAAGAATAATGCGCCTACGCGCAGATATCCATCGCCATCAAGATATTGCAATGGCGTGTAAGACTCGTCATCAAACCAGATGAAACCGCGGGAAATTGAACTCCTTAGAAGTTGCTCAATTGAAGTCTCCCAAGCATTGGCGATAGCCTGAATGGTAGTTCCTGAGCAGCCATAGCTACCCGTCTGGTTCCACCAGGAAGATATTTCCATTATCTCTTCTGGAAACTTAGCAAAATTCCCTTTAGGGGTAGGGAAAACATCCTCGGGAAATATCCATTGTGGATGAGTGTTGAAAACAATAGCATTGCCTGGAAGCACAACTTCTCGGCCACTTAGCTGTGAAAAAAATTTAGGAGAGCCGCCCTTTCTGAAATATTGCGATAGATGATGCTGAGGAATGAGCGTAATAGTATCTTGTTTTTCTGCCCACTCTTTTAATTCTGTGCGCGTCATTGCCTTGTAGTCTGCAATTGCACAGGGAAGGTTCGGTGAGGAAACTCCGAAAGACTCAATCGTGGCGCACAACCATAGCTTGCGATCGTGATGATTACCAAGGAGAGGTATTACTCTTCCTGCCTGTTCGTCAATCCACCGTTTTATATCGACCGGTGACGCTACAGGGAAAGATGAATTCCGATCAGCCTTCTGTGGAAATCCTTGGAATGCGCCAAGAGCGCCATTGAGTTCAGCAGACGCAAAACCGCCTACGTAAACTTTAGCCGATGTTGACACGCTATAGCGATGAATATCATCGATCCCTAGTAGGGCATTGGGCGCAATCATGGCACGCCCGACTACTTCCCCGTCCGCGTTCTTTACTTCCGATGCGACGGTACTAAAGGACGTTCTAAGGGTTCTTTCAATATCAGTACCAAAATAGTAGACCATGTCTGATTTGTAAATTCGATCAAACAAATCCTCTAATGGAATATAGCGCCAATCATTAGCTCGGACTAGCCTGGCCGGAGAGTCTGATGCAAGACTTACGACATCAATATCAACCTCAGATAACGCACATAGTTCGATCAGCATATCGGTAAACTCTTCGCTTATATCCTCCTCGGCTGATTCTGGTAGAAGTCCGTTACGGTGATTCGGCGGAAGCTTGAGTCGAGCCTCTATAACGGTTCCTCCGATGCGCAATCTTTCGTTCTCTTGAGCAACCCTCAACAGGGGTCTCTCTTTAAAACCTGCAGGAAAGTCCAAAACATGAGTATTGCTTGGAGAGTCGAAATATTTCAGGCTCTTCACGTGCACTTTTTCGGCAATCATGAAAATAGAGAAAAAGCCAATGCCGAACCGTCCTGCTGGTGTGAATCCATTTTCCAGTAGTTTGGGATACTGCTCAAGCATGGATTCGGATCTCCATGATGAACGTCCAAAATCCGTCATAGAAGTGACGAGATTTTTGGCATCCATTCCTATGCCGTTATCGGATATTGTTAGCCACCAGCTATCTTCCTCATAACGCAATGACACTGTGACCACTGCATCACTACCGCCAAATGATGCCAAGCGTGCCTTAGTGGCATCTGCGGCGTTTGCTATTAACTCGCGAACTGCCACCTTTGGTTCATTTCCGTATAGATATTCTCCTCCAAGATTCCCTATCAAATTCTGTACTTGTGTCGCACGAAGGCTGGCATCCATAGGGTGCCAGTCTTGCGTCGGAATGTATCGCGCGAAGCGGGAAGGGGAATCAGCGCCAGCAACAGAGCGAGCAGCAAAGCGAGGCCGACTGTAGTCAGCACACAGTGCGTCCACGCGTCGAAGTTCGCTATCAATCATTTTAATTGTCTCAAATGCTAGCCACCACTCAGCGGCTTCGTTATGGCTAAAACCATTTGTAGACGTGTATTCCAGCCTATCGTCAACTACGAGTGGTCTAGTAATTCGCTGTTGAAAATGCCAGTGCTGTCCAGATATTCCAGAAGGCTTTCGGAAGGCATGAAGAAAAGTCGGGGCTCTTCGGCTGTCAATATGAACGGCATCCGCTAAGCGCAATATGCACGCTATCTTCAACGGGTCGACCGTCCATTCCGCAGGGTGTTGGGGCATGGAACCTCGACGTTGGGAAAACTTCTCACCTAGTAGATCTACATCCCACCAGTGACTATGAGCTATTTTGCCAATAAGTGTTCCGAAATCTTGCCTTAAGGCCGAGTCTTGTAGTAGAAAAAAGCTCGTTCCACCAGGAACTTGGAATATTTCATTTACGAGCCGTTCTGCTTGCTGAGCATGCTGCAAACGCAAGACACTCACTGCTGCTTCTTGCTCTTCTAGCATGTCCTGTATCGAGCTATTGGATGTCTTTTCCCGATCGCCCTTGATTGCAATCATAGCTCTAATGTTTGCGTATTGCGGATCTCGTTTTACGCAATCCAATCCTTCGGGATATGCCACAAGCCCCATGCCTAAGTCATGTAAGAGAAACGCGCCACCTAGGATAAAAGCTTCAATTGGATTGATTGGATAATCGTCACCACAGACTAGTGATGCGGTGTCCCAAAGGGAGTCGATATGAAGCATTGAATGGTCGGTGAACATTGGCATCGATATTGCAATATCATTTGCCAAGGGCTCTACTGTTGAACGAAACTGCATATATGAGTTCCTTAGCGTCTCTCTTTCCCGCTCATACTCATCCTCAGGAGTTGCGGCTAGAGTTCTGCGCCAGAGAGGAGTGCGTTCGAATTGGTGGTGGATTGACAATTTTCACCTTCATGATGGAGTTTGCGGTAAGCAGGGCAGAGTATTCGCTATCAAGTAGTGGTTGATGTTCTCTTGGGGCAGGTTACCGGATTACCCTGATCGTTACTGTAACTACTCAGAAGTAACACAATGTGTCGTTAATTGCGGATAACCGAATCATGGGTTATAGGCGATGCTGATCTATCCTGATGGCAGACAGCGCACAACTGGATGCTTACCTCGTTGCCGAATTGTCCTTGTAGGTATCAAGGGGCGGCGGCGCTGCGCGCCGTCGCCCGGCCCTGCGCCTGCGGCGCGCGCCGGGCATGCGGCCTGGGGGCCGGTCCCGACGCACGGGCAGGACTCCGGGCCGTCGCCGCACGCGCGCCACGCCGTACCGACGTCCCCGCCGGCCTTTGGTCGCGCCGCCGCCCCGATGCAGCCCGACGATCGCCTCATCGTGGTTGAGGTCTGCCGTGGTCGGGGGCGATCGAAGATCCAGGGTTCGTTCCTCACCCTGGCTCACCGGGGAACGAGGTTGAGCGCCGTTGCATCAGGAGGAATCAAGAAGCAAGAGCTTCCGGCATAGGTAGTCCGATCCCGGTGGATCGCCCAGCGCAAGAGCGTGTGGGAGTGCATACCAAGATCCGGGGTATGTGCGGGATGATCTCGTACGCCAAGGCTTCAAGCGGAGCTATACAGCCAGCTCAAAGGCATGCCGCAGTCGGAATCGTCGGCCCGCTGTAAAACCGTCGGCTCAGCCTACGCAGGTTCAAGTCCTGCACCTGCCACACCAGCGTAAAGAGGCCTCTCATCAGCAGAAATGCGGTGAGGGGCCTTCTTCGTTCTTGATCCGTGAGTCCCCGTGATTCCCCCTCGTTTCCCGTGAGATCTGGCACGCCTGTGGCACGTGATCAACCCTCAGTATTGGGCTTGGGCTACACGGCGGCTCTCACTCGTCGTAGAGAAAGCTTCGGACCTCGCGGGCAAGATTGGTCAGCTCCTCGCCCGGTGCGACATGGGTGTGGACCGTGGCGAACCAGATACCACTGGGGTCCTCGGTCCGATTTGGGAAGCGGAGGGTCCAGCCAAAGTTGACGGAGCGGCCCGTGTGGACGGCTTCGAGCTGAAGATCGGCCCACGGCGACTCCCACGTCCGCGTACCCTCCCATCCCGTGAAGTCGGCCACAAGGGAGTCAAGGAAATCCGCGAGTTCGCTTCCCCTGAACGTGTCAACGTCTACCTCGGCCTGCAGGCCGGGAGCCTCAACGTGGACGAGGAAGACCAACAGGGCATCCTCATCGGGGCGCTCGCAATGCGCCAGCCGGACAAACGTCTTCGCGGGTCCGAGGGGTATCCGCACCTCGGGAGTCAGACGATCAGAGCTCGGGTGACTCACCGTGGATCTCCTCCCACATCCGGTCCGTCAACTCGGCAAGCTGTTCGTGTGACAGCTGAGGTGAGGTCCATCTCGCCCGTCGGATGTGATCAACGAACTCGGCGGGGAGTGCCACGCCGTACTCCCGAACGTAGTAGGAGAGATCCCGCGGCCATGTCCACTCCCCGTCCGTGGCCATCTCCAAGGGGGCCACCCGCTTCTTCTCCGGGTTGATCACGTCGTCAACCATGGAACCCGTGACGGCCAGCACAGAGGCGGTCATCAGATAGTCGGCAATCTGCCGCCGATCGAGGTAGCGGCCCTGCCCTACCGCATCGACGAGAGATGGCCCATCTGGTCGACCATGACGAAGCTCTCGGAAGTGACCTGCTTCCCGCATCAGTTCTCCCTGAATTCAGCTCGGCCCGGCAAATCCCATAGCGGGGATACCTCAGTCTTCGTTCGCTGGGATCCAGGCGAGCGTGATGCCTGTCTGCCGTTCTCCCGTGCGGTAGATCTCTCGGGCGTCGCGTCCCTGAGCCCACCGCCGGGCATACGAGGCGGACTCAACCACAATGCCGTCGCGCACGATCAACCCAACGGTGGCACGGTGAGTAGACCACCAGATGAGGCCGTTCTTGAGGTCGTCACCCATGATCGAACTGTAGCGGCGGGATGTGACAACCAGTTTGGAAGATTTCGGTACACGGCTTCCCGAACTGCTGCGGTGCAGGTGAGAGGCGGTCTTCCCTTGCCCGTGAGTCCCAGTGATTCCCCCTTGTTTCCGGCCGTACTGGCACGCGAGTGGCACGGCCTGAGAACCCCGTGCGGACGCACACCCCACCCGCCGGATCTTCCCGTCGCCGTCGTTCCACCCCCCTGGCCCCGGTCTGCTCGGCCTGCTCTGGGACGACGGCGACGGGAAAATCCGGCTCTTAACCATTTACGAACCGGGCCTCTGCCTCTGGCGATCATCCCGGAGCCGGAAGCCCCCGCCGGAGGCAATAGACGGTATGGGGATGGATCGGGCAGGCTTGATCGAAATAATGATCGGACGCTGAGGACAGGGGCGGGTGGGCGAGTTGAGAGAGCTGTTTGTGTGGCTGTGGGGAGTGCTTTCGTGGTTGTTCTCGATGGCGGTGCTGTTCTTGGTGATTTATGTGGCGATAAGGCTGGCGCTCACGCATGATCGTCGGAGTCAGGTTCCGCGTCCGCGCGATGTGGCGGATGCGGAGCTGCGGGAGCGTGTGGCGGCGGAGAGAGCAGCACAGAAGCGAGAGGCGGAGGAGCGAGCGGCTCGACGGCGTGAAGCGGAAGGAACTGACGACGTGTAGCGGCGGCGGGCCGGTGGTCGGCGCGTTATCTGGGTACGGCGGGCGCGCGGTACGGTTACGGCCCGGGTCGCCGCCGGTCGGCACCGGCGCCCACGCCGCACGCCCGGTCGGCGGGCGGCAGAGGGCCGGGTACGGCGGCGCGGCGCGCCGCCGCTTGATACCCATAAGAACAATTCGGCAAGCTATTCGCTACGCTCTGCGTCCTTGCGCGCTTCGGCGATGAGTTCGACGAGATCAGCGAGGATTTTGGGGCTCGCCGCGATGGTGGCTGCGGAGTTCATGGTGTGCGGGCTGCCGTCCAGGTCGACGACGCTGGCGCCGGCCTCGCGGGCGATGAGTACTCCCGCGGCGGTGTCCCACGGTTTGTTGCTCATCATGATGAGGGCGTCGACCTTGCCTTCCGCCACCCAGGCGAGATCGATCGAGGCCGCTCCGAACATCCGGATGCGTTGCACGCGGACGACGAGTTCGTGGGTGAGTGCCAGGCGGAGACGGTTTTTCGTTTGCGCGTCGCTGCCTACGGCGTAATCACCCATGGCGACCACGGCGGCGTGAAGGTCGCCGGTCTCGCTCGCGTGGATCTCTTGTCCGTTGGCCTGGGCTCCATGTCCTTCTGCCGCGCTGTAGTGGGAGCCGAGGAACGGCAGTCAGCCACGAACGGGCATTCGCCGGCATCCCGGGTTCGGTTTGAACGAGCTGGTTCACTTGCTCCTCGCACCCGCGGACCTGAGTTGGCGGATGCGGCGGTGAGTTCCTCGGCTCTGATCCGGTCGGTGTATCGGAGCACGCAACGCCATCTGAATAACCGGATCATGCCCACCGCCCCCAAGACGATGCCGTAGATGAACGGTCCGGGAAAGACTGAGCCGACGATTTCCAGGAGCGTGAGGTCGGACAAAAGATGATCGTAAGGTCCTGTTCGCCACATCGAAGGCTCCTCCGGATGTGATCGCCATGGGTTGCGGTTTGGGTTGCAGTTCACCGCCGTACCAGCGCGTTCCAGGCAGGTCAGGAAGGGATGTTGGTCCAGGTGGGACCGTCCTGAACGATGGCGCCCCGAGCTGCTAATGCGGCTTAGGTAGGTGCCTGTCACCTGGAATCGCCAGTTAGGGTCAAGACGTGGATGAAGCCATGGCTAGTGCCGAAAGGTGGCGCGGACAGGTTCGGGCGCGAGGTTCCATCGAGCAGGACCGTGAGGCGTTGGTCCGGCTGATCGAGTACGACCACGATCCATTCGAGACCGAGCTGTATGAAAGCTCCTCCGATCCGCAGAACCGGTTGATCGACAGAGCCGAGAGGTCATATGCCGGTCAGTACGACCGTCGCCTACGTCGGCTGCGAGAGCGTGCCAGGCATGCCGAGGTCGATGAATAGCCGTTGCGGGATATGCGCGGGATGATCTTCGGTGGTTGGGACGAGGAAAGACGCTCCCGCCCTGGTGAGAGCCCCTGTCTCCGCTAGAAACGCAGCCCTCTTGAAAACCGCTGTGCCTCCGGCAGGGGCGTCCGGCTCTGGGACGGTCAACGTTTTAGAACGGAGTAGGTGGTCAGGGTGAGAATCTGGTCTTCCCGCTCGCCGCGTTCCTGGTGAGGCCGGCATCTCGACTCCATGGCCGACAAGCTCAACGCGGGCTGGTTCCGGATGGCGGCTGGTTCCGGATGGCGACGGAGTACGGCCTCTTCAACGATGACCGCGAGTTCCTGCTCGGGGTCACCTATACGGAAAGCGACGACGGGGACGATCGGGAGGCCCACAGAGGTTGGGCCCAGGTGCGACTCCTTGATGAATGGGACCTGGTCGCGAGCGAGGTAGATCAGCTGCGAAGCTGGATGGCGGCGATGTTCACAACGCGCTTCGTGCCGGAGTTCACGATGGTGTCCTTGGACGGGCAGATGATGATGAACACCACCGTCTGGGGCGACGGCACCGTCAGCACCATCGCCATACGCCCTCACAACGGCGCTCCGCAGACCGGGCCCTGATCCAAAAAATGCGGCCCAGTGCCGTTGGATGTGATGGTGAGGAGAGTGGAAGGCATTACTGGTGAAGAGGTCACCGCGAATCGCGTCAACGAGTGGTTGAGCGCGTGGCGGCTCAATCAGGGCTGTGCGCAGGATCATGATCGAGGTGAGGCCCGGCGGATCTGGGCACGGGTTGCTTTCGCCGCTCTCGACGGTGCCGAAGAGGCCGGCTACCCCACGAGGAGCGCAAACGCGAGTCGCTTCAATCTTCGAGCGTCGCTGATTGCCGATCTCGCTCCGGACGATGGTCCGTTGTGGAGCCCGGACAGGTTGGCCTCAGATGTCCTGGAGGCTCTGCCTCTGGGACTGGAACAGGCTAGAGACTGAGTGATCGATTGGCGCACCCGCCCCCGACACGAGATCTTGGCTCTGCGCACATGCAAGAGCTTCCTCGGCCCGATGGAGCTGATCGTCGATCGTCTGCCACGGACAAAAGCGGATCTTCCGGGATTCGGCTGCGGCGCCACAACCTGAATCGTTGTCGTCCGTGTCCGGGCGCTTTCACTAGGTAACTGACGTGTCGTCAGCCGGAGGACCCCCGTGTCGCAGTGACTGTTGGAGGAGATCACCACGCGCCTGGTCTCCACGACCACGCAGGCTGAACGCCTGCGGACGCAGCTGGCCGAAACCGAAGACGGCCTGTAACGACTTTGGGTCGCAGAACAGGTGGTCAAGGAACTCCTCGCCGGAAACGGCCCGGCCCCAGAGCTGTCCGAACAGGCCGACGACGCCGGGGACGACATGGCGCTGATGTACCAGGTGGCGCTATCCGCCGGTCGCGTGGCCGAGCCGTCCTCCGCAGGTCTGCTGACCCCTGCCGTCACCAGGCCCGTGACGTGCGCGATCTGCCCGCCGACTGTCAGGCGCTGCTTACGACGGTGCGCACCGCCGACGGTCCGGTGATCTGTAAGGCGATCTGCGAGCGGCTCGGGCCGCCTGTCGAGCCGGGGCAGGTGGAGGGGGTGCGGGCCGAACTGAACCGGCTGGCCGAGCGGGGGTGGCTGCGTAAAACTCCCGGCGGCGCGTTCGCCGCTGCTCCGACCAAGCCCGGCGCTGCGCGGTGCCGCCCCGCGTTGCCCCGGTGCTGATGGTGTCCGCAGCCCCTTGACCAGGGGGTTGCCCGAAGAGTCCGGGCACGTCCCCGGCAGGGGCCTGGCGGTGTGTGACCACTACCATGACCACGACGTCGGCAACAGCGACGTCCACCGGGGACGCGCCGTCGCTCGTCTGCAGCTGCGCCCTGCCGCTGTCCGCCCAGACCCTCACCTTCCTGGCCGACCTGCGGCGCGGCCACCTGAAGGCGATCGGCTCACGCTGGCGCAAGCTGCCCGCCGGGAAGATCGCCCTGATCGTGCTCGCCGTTCTGCGCCATGACCGGCGCCCGGCCGACATCGCCGGCGGCAACCAGGTCTCGGCCGCCACCGTGCGCCGCTGGGTGCTGGAGTCCGTCGTCCTTCTGGCCGCCCGCGCGTCACGGCTGGACCGTGTCCTGAACAAGACCGCCGAGCGGGGCGGCGAGGTCGTCTTACTCGATGGCACCCTGGTACGCAGCGCCGCCGCACGGGACCGGACAACCGTAGGAACCATTCGGGTAAGCACCAGGTTCATGGGTTGCTGGTGCCGGCTCTAACCGACCGCAAGGGCAACCTGTTGTGGATCTCCGCCGCCCGGCCGAGCGGCTCCAGCGAGATCACCACCGCCCGCCACGACAAGATCTGCGCCCGCCTGCGGGAAGCGGGGCTGGCCACCACCGAGCACACCCGCTGACAGACGATCGACACGCATGATCCCCGCCTGCTACCAGGGAAGGAGACGCTCCTGCCTCTGCCCGTGGTAAGGCCGGCGATCCATTCCGGAGGCAGGCCCGCATCAGGCCCGAGGAGAAGAATCATGGCGGGCGCGACGACGACGAAGGCGACGGCAATGACCATCCGCCACATCGTGGTCAGGGCATGAGCGGTCTCCTGAGCGGGGACCTTGGCGTTCAGCTCGCCCTTCAACTCTCCGTGGAAGGGACGGGCGCCGATCGTCAGATTGGCGACTGCCGAGGGGGCTCTTCAGTCGGCTCGGTGGTGGGGGACGGAGTCCGGAACGGCTCTGCTGCCACGGCGGTACGGGGGACGCCGGGTACCCGCGTCCACGTACGGAAATGCTCAGTCCACCAGGCCGGCGCGGTAGGCGGCGATGGCCACCTGTACCCGGTTGGTGACGGCGAGCTTGTCGAACAAGTGGGATATGTGGCTTTTGACGGTTGCCTCGCTCATGTGCAGGCTGGCCGCGATCTCGGTGTTGGAGCGGCCGAGCCCCACCTCGGTGAGCACCTCCCGCTCGCGGCCGGTGAGGATTTCCAGCCGGGCGAGCGCGTCACGGCGACGCCGGATGGGCGCGTCGGTGACCCGGTGGATCAGCCGCCGGGTCACCTGCGGGGACAGCATCGCGTCACCGCTGTGCGCGAGGCGTACGGCACGGATCAGATCGTGCGGCGAGGTGTCCTTGAGGAGGAATCCGCAGGCCCCGGCCTCCAGGGCGGTGAAGACGTGCTCGTCGCTGTCGAACGTGGTGAGGATCACGACCGCGGGCGCACGGGCGAGCCGGCGGATGGCCTCGGTGGCGGCGAGGCCGTCGGTCCGCGGCATCCTGATGTCCATCAGGATGACGTCCGGCCCCAGGCGGTGCACGGCGTCGACCGCCTCGTCCCCGTCCGCGGCCTCCCCCACGACCTCCACGTCGGGCGCGGATTCGAGGATGAACCGCAGTCCGGCGCGGATCAGCGATTCGTCATCCACCAGCAGTGTCCTGATCATGTGCGTCCCTCGCGGATGCGCCCCACGGCAACCGGCCCTCGAGACGCCAGCCTCCCGCATCGCCGGGCGCGCTGCGTACCGTTCCGCCGATCAGCCGGAAACGTTCTGCCAGGCCCACGAGACCGGCTCGGGCGCCGGAAGGGCGCGCGGCGGGCCGGAGCGATCGCTTGTTGGTGACCGTGATCGTGACGCCGTCCTCCGGGCTCCCGGTCACGGAGACGGTGACGGGTGCTCCGGCGGCGTGCTTGTGCGCGTTGGTCAGCCCTTCCTGTACGAGCCGATAGGCGGCCCGGGCGGTCGCCACCGGCAACGTGCCGAGGTCGCCGTGCAGCGTGACGGCGTTGCCGGCCGACGTCCAGGAATCCACCAATCGCCGCAGGTCGGGAAACCCGTCGTCATGTCCGGCCCGCAATACACCCACGATCTTCCGCAGCTCTTCGAGGGCCTCCTGCGCGGTGACCCGGATCAGCGCCGCCTCCCGCTCGATCCGTGCCGATTCCGCGCCGGGGTTGACCTCCAGCCCGCCGGCGTGCAGCGAGATGAGGGTGACCTTGTGCGCGAGCACGTCGTGCATCTCCCGTGCGATTCGGCCGCGTTCGGCGGCCTTCGCCTGTTCGTCGCGCAGGTGCTGTTCGGTCTCGGCGCGCTCCGCGCGTTCCCGCAGTGATCTGGTGAGCTCGCGGCGGGTGGCGGTGTACCCGCCGGCCACCAGCACGGCGGCGGTGGCGGCCATCGCGGAGAGCAGCGTGTCCGTGCCGAACCTGCCGTCGTCGACCCACTGCTGTGCCAGGAATCCCGCCACGCCGATCGCCGCCAGCGCCGCGAACCGCGGGCCCAGTCGCGCCCCCGCACCGGAGAACAGGCCGATCAGCAGCGGCCCGGGGTTGCCCGACAGCGCGTACGCACCCGCCCCGATGGCGGTGACCGCGGTCGGCCACCGATCGCGGAACCACACGGCGCCCGTGGCGACCAGCCCGGCGGCCGCGATGACCACGCGCGGCAGCGGCGCCCACGGCACCCTGACCGCCAGAATGGTCAGGAACAGGCAGAACGCCACGGAGGCCACGCTGATCGCGTGCGGGCCGAGCGTGACGACCCGCCGCAGCGCGTTCCGGTACGTCACCATCGGCCCAGCGTAGCCAGGGCGGCGCCGCGTCACCTCCTACGAACGTCGATGCCGTCCGTCCGAAAATCTCCGACTTTAGTGTGATGCGACCATGGCCGTGATGGCGATGTGGCCGCGCCCTCGCCGGCGGCACCGTTGATGACTCCCGACAACGTCAGGAGTCACGCCGTGTGGCCAGTCACCCTTCCACGCCTGCTGCTCATCGCCGCGCTGTCGCTGGTGGCCGTCTGGCCGCCTGCCGCGGCGGCGGCCTCGCCGCGCATTCCGGACACCCGTCAACTGGCGGACTTCTTCGACGCCGCCATGCCGAGAGGACTGGAGGCCAACCACGTGCCGGGCGCGGTGGTCTCAGTGGTGGGCGCCGGGAAAACCCTCTTCAGCAAGGGGTACGGCCTGGCCGACCGCGAGAACGGGACGCCGTTCGACTCCGGCACCTCGTTGGTGCGGATCGCCTCGATCACCAAACTGTTCACCTGGACCGCGGTGCTGCAACAGGTGCAGCGGGGCAGGCTCGACCTGCACGCGGACGTGAACCGCTACCTCACCACATTCCGCATCCCCGCGACGTACCCCCAGCCGATCACGCTGGCGCAGGTGATGAACCACACCGCAGGGTTCGAGGACCGCACCATCGGCGTGGGCGCGCGGCGCAAGGCCGACGTGCCGCCTCTGGGCACGTATCTCGCCGAGCACATGCCGGCGCGGATACGCCCGCCCGGAGAGGTGTCGGCCTATTCGAACTATGGCGCGGCGCTGGCCGGATACATCGTGTCGCAGGTGAGCGGGCAGCCCTACGACCAGTACGTACAGGACCACATCCTGGACCCGCTCGGCATGCGGCACAGTACGGCCTCCGAGCCGGTCCCCACCCGCTTGACCGTGGGCCAGGCGCGCAGCTACGACTACGAAGACGGGATGTACCAGCGCAAGCCCTTCGTCTTCGACAACCTCCCGCCCGACGGATCGATCAGTGCCACCGCGAACGACATGGCCCGCTTCATGATCGCCCATCTGGAGAACGGGCCCATCCTCGACGAGCCCACCGCCCGTCTCATGCACCAGCGGTCCTTCGCCGCCGACCCCCGCATCGACGGGTACGCCCACGGGTTCAAGGAGCAGACCGTCAACGGGCATCGCGTGATCATGCACGACGGCAGCTGGGAAGGCTTCCAGAGCGCGCTACTGCTGGTGCCCGACGCCGATATCGGCCTGTTCGTCTCCACCAACGGCATGGGCGGCATCGATACCGTCACCGAGCTCATACCCGCCTTCTTCAACCGTTTCCTCCCCGGCGACCGCGCCGCGCCCTCCGGCCCTCCCGGCAAGGCGGCCACGCCCGTGGCGGGCTTCTACAAGCCGGCCCGCACCGTCGAGTCGACCATCGAGAAGGTGCTCACCCTCACCGGCTCCTCCCGGCTGCGGGTCGAGGACGGCGGGAAACTCGCCTTCAAGGGCATGACGTGGAGCCCGCTGGCGCCAGGGCTTTATCAGCAAGACGGCGGCTCCCAGCGGCTGGCGTTCGTCACGAACGGCGCCGGCGTCACGTACGCGGCCACCGACGGGCCCGCCTACGAACTCATTCCCTGGTGGGACACCCCTCCGGCCAACCTCATCGTCGTCCTGGTGTTCGTCGTCACCGCCCTGACGGCCGTACTCGGCCTGCCGTCGGCCGCCGTGCTCCGGCGACTGCGGAGGCGTCCCGCTCA
Organism: Streptosporangium sp. G12; assembly: GCF_052983175.1. Taxonomy (NCBI): domain Bacteria; kingdom Bacillati; phylum Actinomycetota; class Actinomycetes; order Streptosporangiales; family Streptosporangiaceae; genus Streptosporangium; species Streptosporangium sp. G12. The sequence goes on from NZ_JBRIQO010000026.1 coordinate 53,252, forward strand.
AACGTCTCGCGCCTGGCGCGCCGGCCGCCTCCTCGCCGGCCTGGCCGGCACCGTCGGGCTGGTGTTCGTCGTCATGTTCGCGCTGACCCTGACCGGCGACACGAGCATCCTGTACGGCGTGCCGACGACCCTCCGGGTCCTGCTGCTTCTTCCCCCGCTGTTCCTCGCCCTCACCATCGCCGCGATCGCGACCACCGTGATCGGCTGGAGACACCGGCCCATCGGCATCCTGGCCCGCGGTCACCAGGTGACCCTGCTGGCCGGAATGCTGGCCCTCGTCTGGTTCTGCATTCACTGGAACCTGCTCGGCTGGCAGTTCGGCTGATTGTCGCCCGCCGACAGGCGATCTACCTCCAAGATCTCACCCCGCCACCACGACGTTCACACCCGACCGCCACCGCACCGGCCCGTTCTCCCTGTGAAAACAGGATGGAGTTTCCTCAGTGAGGTACGGCGACGTCACCTCAGGTCACACGCCCCTGGCCCACATCTGCCGCGTGGCCGGATCAGGGGCTCCCCAGGAGGGGCCGGCTCCCGTTTGCGAGGAGGACTCAAGCGCGTAGCAGCATCGGAACAACCGGCAGGGCTGGGTCGTCTGCGGGCCGTCCGAAGTAAGCCGGCGATGACAGGGGACGGCTGAGGCTGTCGGTTCGACAGCGGGCTTGGCACGGTGGCACGCGGGTACCTACAGGTCACTCCGGCTGAATGTAGAGTGCCTGGCTTGCTGCAACCCGCTGGTGCTCGGGGCCATCGAATTCGACAACCTCCATGTGCGTGCGGGATGCCTCGGAGATTCCGGGATCTTGCATGACAATCCCGAGGTCGACTTCAGCCCGTCCAACCTCTGGGCCGAGGACCGCTCATGGGCCCTGTGCGCCGACTACGACCTGTGAGCCACCGAGGTCGCCGGCCCTCCGGCTCTCATCGAAGCGCTGCTGACCGACACCGAGCTCGAGGCGGTACGACTACCCTGAACGACTTGCCGACGAGCCGCCCATCCCCGTCGAAGGCCGCTTCCGGGGCGTTGGAAGCGGCCTCCGGCATTGCTGGATGCCCGCCGCGACCCGGCGGGTCTTGTACCCCGACGTACGGGGGAGTCAGCGGCGCGAGTAGGTGAGGCGCCGCAGTGCGGCCTCGGCCGGTCCTCTTCGCCCACCGGGCGCCAGCAGCGCGGCGAGCACCACGGTGGCCAGCCAGGTCACCACGGCGATGCCGGACGCCGCGGCGTCGCCCACACGCGTGCCGAGCCCTCCGATGTACGGTGTGAACACCGCTACGAAGATCACCGACTGGAGGAGGTAGCAGGTCAGCGACCATTGACCGCACGCGGCCAGAGCCCTGACGACCGGGCCGGAACGGTCGCGCCGCATCCGGCCGGTGGCGAGTCCGATGATGGCCGCGTACGCGAGCCCGCCGGCGATGCCGGTCACGCTGTGCAGTGCGTACGCCGACACGGCCACCATGTCAGATGGCGTCCAGACGCGGGTGTCGACCAGCATCAGCGGCACTGCGCCGACGACGGCCAGCCCGGTGCCCAGGACGGCGACCCGGGAGAGCAGGTCCCGGTGCGAGATGGGGTCTTCCAGCAGGCGGCGCCTCGCCGCCCAGATCCCGAGCAGGAAGGCCGGCACCACGCTGGCGGCGAAGTATGTGGGCGTCATCCCGGACCATCCGATGAGCCGCATCACGGTCGCCTCGATCGGGTCCGCCATGGCGGCGGGCGTGTCGCCCTTGGGCGCGGAGATGGTGAGCAGCCCGAAACCGAACAGGATCACGACGTGCAGCACCAGGCCTACGCTGGCGGCCCGTAGCACGACCTTGTCCTCGCGCCGGATGAACCCGACGAGCACGAGCCCGACCAGCCCGTACGCCCCGAGGATGTCACCGAAGAACAGCAGCAGCGCGTGGCAGAACCCGAACGCCAGCAGCCACAGGCTCCGCCGGCGCAGCACCTTGCGCACTTGTGGCCAGCTCCTGCCCGTGGCGAGCTGCCGGTTGGCGAGCTGCACCAGGCCGTAGCCGAACAGGGCGGCGAACATGGGCAGCGCACGTCCGTCCACCAGCAGGATCTGCGTCCCGGCGACCAGCCGGTCCAGGGGGCCGCCGTCGAGCGCGTAGCCGCGGAAGCCCGCCTCGTGGCCTGACAGGTACATGTGCGAGTGCGCCAACGCGATGAGCAGCAGCATCAGCCCACGTGCGAGATCGGGCGCGAGCGCGCGCTGGGTGATCGGGGTGGCCCCGTGAACGGGAGCCGGTGGGGCGATGGACATGGTTGTCCTCTTGAAATTAGATACAGAGGTGTAGCTAATGTTTGAGAGTAAGATACACCCGTGCAGCTAAGCAAGGGGGAGCGATGGGCGATCACAACGCCCGGATGCGCCGGCGCGGAGAAGAACTGCTGAAGGCCATCCACGACGCCGTGTTGGAAGAGGTGGTGGAGGTCGGTGCGGGGCGGCTGACCATGGACGGCATCGCCCGGCGCGCGGCCACGCCCCGCACGACCCTGTACCGCCGCTGGTCGGACCCGCTGGAGGTGCTCCTCGACGCGCTCTACCACCAGCACCCGGTCGAGGAGCCGACGGCGGGGGCCGACGACCTGCGCGGTGACCTCATCCGCGCCCTGCGCCTCATGGTGGACTGGGCCCTCAGCCCGGCGGGCCGCGCTGTCGCGGCCATCCTCACCGACCCGAAAAGCGCCGCACTGATGTCCGAGGCCCTGTTCGAGCGGGTCTTCGCCAACCGGGGCGGCACGTTCACCCGCACCGTGCTGCAGCACTACGCCGACCGGGGCCACTTCCCGGCTGAGCTCCTCACCCCGGTTGTGGCCGACATCGGCGAGGCCCTCGTCACCAAGCGTCTGATCGACGCCGGGGTACCGCCCAGCGACGAGGACCTCGCGGCGATAGTCGACCAGGCGATCCTGCCCGCGATCGGGAGTCCGACCGGCAGTCGGTCCGGCCCCGGTAGAGGAGCGCGTTGACGATCTTCCGCATCTCGTGGCCGGCCGCGTGACAACAGGCGCGGACGATCACGAACGTCGACGGACGTGTCCGCACCCGTTGGCGCAGGTCACGTACCAGATGCCACCTGCGGAAAACTCCCGCACCTGCCACACCAGCAGAAACAGCCCTCTCGCCAGCGGAAACGCGGTGAGGGGCTGTTCTCGCATGCCCGGCCGTCTACGGCTGTCGCCGGGCGTCCACGGGGGGCTGTGCCGAATACGTGCCCAAGTTCTCAGGGCTTGGCGGCGTCCCGGACGAGGCGTCGAAGTCCTTGACCTGCTCGACCTTGCCGACGACGAAGCAGCCGCGCGGGGAGGCTCTGGTGGAAGCTGATCGGGATGGGGCCTCAGATGGCCGTTGCTGAGGCTCCTTTGAAGCGAGACGGCTATGTGTGCGCTCGTCCACTTGTCCGGCTGAGACGAGGTTGGTTTCTTCAACGCGTCCGCACGAGTGGGTAGGAGATGCGGCGAGCGGGGGCCAGTATCCGGCGACGTACCTCAGCTGCTCGGTGACAGCGAAGGCCCAAGCCCGCGCCGGTGCTGTCGTTGAGCTCCACGATCACCGCGCGGTTACCGTAGATCGCGTGCTTCGACGGCTGATAGGTCCACACGGTGGTGATCGGCCGGTCGCCGTCGACGCCTGTGATGTCGGCCCGATCGTAATAGTCGATGAGCTCGTCGACGGACAACTCCGTGTTCAGTGTCAACCGAACACGGTGGTCGCAGTGGTTGCCGTTGCCACGAAGCGCCATGGAGCCTTCCGCGTGACCATCGACCATATAGGTCTTGGGCGGCAGGGGATGGCTCTCGAATCGATCGATCAGAGCGTCGAGCTTCGCGTCGTTGACCCACATTCGCAGCTCGTGAAGATCAGCTGGCAAGGCCACGCCCATCACCAGGATCACGGCCCCGGCGGCGTCATGCACGCTGGCCGGCACCCCCATGACGGGCTTGGAAGAGGCGAGTGGCTCGGCCTCTTCCTTGGTGGGGTCGCGCGCGGTCAGTCGCTCGGTGACGTGATCGGAGCACAGGTGCTTGACCGCCCGGAGGTGATGGCGCACCCCGCGTACCGGCGGTTCGGGCTTGTCGACGTCGGTGCCCGATGCGCCCTCCAGCGGGAACCACAGGGTCTCCACCGCAGACAGCCGACCCCCTGTCTGGCCACCCGCCGACGCGAGATCACCGGGGTCCTGTCCTCAATGCCGAGAAGACGGGCGATGTGGCGAGGAGCCGGAAAAGGGCGACGTCGGTGACCATACGGAAGAACTTCTCAGCCCCATCCCACGCGTATATTCCACCGAGGCATCTAGGGTCTCGACATGTAGCGACGCATCCCCTTGGGAACCAGCAGCCGGGGGGGCGGAATGCACGGGAGCGCTTTCGAACCGATCGAGACCCCAGTCGAAGTACGGGACCACGAAGACGGCAGAGAAATCCTCAAAGATCGCGACGTAGCAGGACTTTTCAACTCGTTGCGAAGTACGCCGACGCCGGCCAAGTGGACATCGGCATGCGTCTTTTCAAGCAGGATGCCAGGAATACGACGACGTCGTTGACGAGAGTTGCCCTGTTGCGCGTGCCGGACCACGATCATTCGCGTGGGCTTCTACGAGTACTGCCGGGCCGCGGATCGTGAGACGGCGATCATCCAGTCGGAGCATGCTCGTGTGATCGCCGACCCTAAGCACAGCCCGAGATCAGACCGATTCGCCAGCAGGTGGTCTGGAAGCTCTCCAGAAGCCACCGCTAGATGTAGAGGTGACCTCCGGTCAACTCAGCGATCCGTATCGCTGCTCGCAGGTGGTCAACTCGATCGAGCAGATCGATGAGCAGAGGTACGCGAAATCTTCGATGTCCAATATGGTAAATGATGGTTTCGTCATCGGGGACGGTGTCGATCCAGTGCTTGACGAGCGCTTGCAGTTCAGCCGAGAGCGCGGCCAATTCCTCATGCCGGACCGTAAGGTCTTCGCCAGGTAGGAGGGAGAGGAGAGGAAGTCCGAGCAACTGCGCCGGCTTGACCCAGTAGTGGTTGATCGACCTGTGGCTCCCCAGGGCCGCCTCGTAGAGTTCCTGGCCTTCCCCTGGCTCGTCGGCAGGACCGTACACGCAGACGTCATACGACACGGTCCGACGCTATCGCGAATGGTGAACCGGACCTTTTCGGAGGGTGGACGGACAGAGCAGCCACACATACGGGATATGCGCGGGATGATTTTCGTTGGCCGCACGCCTGATGAGAATCAATCTGCAGGTCAGAAATAGTATCGGCGCCGAGAACGCGGCGCTCTTGAAAACCGCTACCGCCGGCTGTGTCCTCCCGGAGGAGGCCCTGGAGCGGGGCAAGCCGTAGGCAGGGGGAACCGGCTCCCGGCGGCCGAATCGGAGCTCGAACGGTCGGTGAGCCCTGATCACGAGTCGACGTCTGGAGCCTGAAGGCTCCCCGTGCGGCAGGCTGGACGCGGTCATGTGCTCGGTCAGACAGCCCCTGTTCAGGCTTTGCGGGCGAGCAGGTGAACTTCCTGGAACTGCCGTCGGTCGGTGGGCTGAGGCTCGCGAACCATCCGGGCCACCTCGGACAACCCGGACTCGCGCAGCATCGCGGCGAGGTGATCAGGCCACCACCGGTAGGCCGGCGCGACGGTGTGATCGAAGACCTGCGTCGGGTGAGACGGACCATCGCTTGCCGAGAAGCCGACCAGAAGGTGGCCGCCAGGTGCCAGCACACGATGGAACTCGGCCAGGATGACGGGGATCTCCTGCGGCGGAGTGTGGATGATGGACCACCGTGAGAGTACGCCGCCCAGCACGCCGTCAGCGATGTTCAACGCGGTCATCGAGCCCACGTCGAACCGCAGGCCCGGATAGGCCTGCCGAGCCAACTCGATCATCGCGGGAGAGGCGTCGACACCAAACGCCGCCAGCCCCAGCTCGTCCAGATGAGCGGTGACATGGCCAGGCCCACACCCCAGGTCCGCGACCTGACCGTCCCCGTTCGCACTCACGACCTCGGCGAAGGCACCCAGGATCGCGCGGTCCAGGGGACTGTCACGCAGCGTGTCGCGGAACAGCTGCGCATAGGTGAGGGCAACAGCGTCGTAAGCCTCGCGGGTGGTACTGAGGACATCGTGTTCGACCATGCTCGCGACAATAGTTCCCGGCCCCGAGGCGAGCGGGAGGATCACGATCTTCCCTCCCGCCCGTTCGCCCGGGCTGTCGCCGGTTCGGAGAAGTCACGTGAGGCAAGTGAGGCGAGGGCGTACTCGCCTCACCAGTGTTCAGGGGGCTTCAGGCATGTCAGCACGGCAGCTGACAGCCTGGGAAACGCTCGAAACCCTGGGCCTCCCGACCCAGGGCACCCCGGCTCAAAGCATCCACGGAGAAGATCAACAACTGATGCGGAGAATTCGCCGGGACGCGGTCAGGTGGCGTCATCCAGCTGTTCGGCCAGCCGCTCCAGGCCACCTTTGATGAGCTTCCCGTACTCGTCGTCGCCCAGTGCGCCGATCCCGGCTCGCGCCTGCTGGAGGTGCTCGCGGGCGCGGCCGAGGTCGCCCAGCTTGCGATAGCAGTCGCTCAGATTGAGGTGCAACGACGGATACAGGCCGGCCACTGAAAGCGGCACCCCGGCCTGCGCCACCTGCTCGTCGGTGACCAGATCGGCGGCGGTGAGCGCCCGCAGATCCCACATCAGCTCCTGGTGCACGTCGTCCTGCACGTCGGCCATCGAATGGGCAAGGACGCAAACATGCAGTGGTTCGCCTTGCTCGCCGCCGATGTCGTCCCAGATCTGCGCGAACAAGTCGCGAGCGGCTTCACGCTGACCTCGGTGGTGATGTAACTCCACTCCCTGGCCGATCCGGGCCATCGTCGGGTCGGCGGTCATTGGCGGCTCCTTCACCGTCGCGGGCGATCGCGGTCAGCGTACTTGCTTACGTGACTCGAGGATCTTCAAGCTTCGGGCCATCCAGTTCGCTTGACAACCCCACACCAGCGGAAACGCGGTATGGCGGCTCTTCTCGTATTTTCGGCTGTTCATGGTCGTCAACGGCGCTCTACGGTTGCTCGCGTCGTACGCGCGTCGTCGTTGGAGCAAGGTCGTCCGTCCCCGAGCCCCCTGAACGGCTTGGTAGTGCTGTGAGCCGCTTCTTCGCAGGTTGCGCGAGATCGGTGTACGTCTTTGCGGGCAAGCTCTCAAGAATTCGAAGTGCTCAGCGCCGTCGCTGCCACCACGGCCATTCAGGCGAAGCATGCGGGTTCGGGAACGTTCGAGCGACGAAGCGTCTGTCGATGGGGAGGACCAAGGCGTACAGGCAGGGCTTGGCCCAGCGCGGCAGTGCGATGAGTGCCTGTTCGAGTCGCCGGCGTGGCCCGTCTCCACAACATTCGGGGCACATGCACGTAGGCGCGATCCGGTCGGCGGTGCCGGGCACTACCGCCTGCGTCCAGGCCAGCAATGCCGCAGCCACCTCACCTGGCCACATGCGAGTGTGTTCCAGTGTGATCACCGCGGCCATGGCTCGGCGTCCGAGGCCGGGGACATGATGGATCGAGGTTCTGTGGGTTCCGCACACCGGTCCTCGTGCGCGGACCGCGGAAGGGCGCCTACGCGGCATGGCCCTTTCTGGTCGACGTCATGGAATTCATGATCGCACGCTGAGAAGCCGCCTTCCGGATTCGATCCACTGGATCACCGCTCTCACGACCGCGTGATGGCCGTTCAGGGTGGGCAGGACGAGGGTGAGATATGAGCCCGGACAAGGTGCGACCGGCCGCCGGACGGCACGCATCATCGAGATCACGCCGCTCGTGACGATGAGTTCCTGGTCGCGGTCCAGCCCCGTTCAACTCCGTTCCGCAGGGGCCGGCCGTGCCCGCCGGTCCAGGTGGAGCCGATCGGGACGGGCAAGATCAGAACTGCTGATGCGGTCTGGTGTACGCCATGATGTCGCCGCGCGGACGTTGGCCTAATGATCACCCGGTGATGGGTGGACGCCGTAAGTGGGTGCGATCGACGGTCCGGGGCTTTGGTGCCTCGGCACGAGCCCACTGGACATGGTGAATATGGAGGGAAACTGTGTAAAAAGTGTGAAGTTATCTGTCCGGGTGTGGCGTAGTTGCTCGTCGCTGCAGAAAACTTCACGCCGTGTCGACCGCATCCAGCGAGAAGAAGCCCCTGAGCCGTCCGGTGCTCAAGGTGGTGTCACTCGCATGGCTCACGCTGGTGGCGCTGGAGTACTTCTGGATTCCGGTGTTCAGGGTGTCCGAGCTGTTCGCCTGGCTTGCGATCATGGCGGTCTGGTTATGGGTGATCAGCCGGTCGGTCGCGGTGGTGGTGACCTGTCTGTTCCTCAAGGACTACGGCCGGTGTGTCGCCGTGCTGTTGCTTGCCCTCGGTGCCGGAGCGGTGGTCAGAACCGCCGACTGGGAGCCCCTGTATGCGGAGGGCCAGGTATGGCTGCACCGGGACGCGTTCGCCGAACTTGCCTCCGACTATGACAACCACCGCCCACTCACCGTGCCCGGGTGGATGGAATATCTGTCGATAGACGGTCGGGTACGGTCACAGGACGACGCGCTCTACCTGCCGGTGTTCGAGGATTGGCGGGCGGAGAGCGGCAGGGGCATCGCCTATGTCCCGGGTTCCGGTGGTCGAGGTGCGACGGTCCGCACGGCGAGCGGTGATCTCGGCAGTGCCACACGCGAGCTTGGAGATGGCTGGTGGTGGGTGGAGTAGGTGTCAGATCGACTTTCCGATCCGCGTGTCGGGTGGTCCGCCGAGTTTTAAGACACCGTCACCGCGCCAGTGCCCTGACGCGTTGCCGTACGGCTCACCGAGCAGGTGCGGGGGTGGGCTTCCCGAGCGGATCACCGCGAGGAGTAGGGGGCGGCTCGCGTGGGCGTCGGCAAGCCCGTTCCCGGCGGCGTCACGCGCGCCTAACGGCACCCCGTGACGGGCTTGTTCGGTGACGCTCTCGATCCAGGAACGAAGCCGATGGAGGACCTCACGCAGGTGGGCGTCATCCTGGCATCCGTCACGCTACGGCTTCGCCACTCCGAATTGCCGGACAGGCCTCCGCTCAGGACCCGGTGGTCTCGCGCGAGGCCCGCCGGACCGAGTGCGGCGCTCGCCAACGTGGACGGCACCAAAATAGACTTTCCGTGCCTTCTGCATAAAGGAGAAACATGGCGGCCGAGGACTGGGAATCGATCGACTCCGCCGACGAATTGCGGGAACTGCTCGGCACTCCCAAACCGGCCGTGATCGCCAAGGAGCGGAAGACCCTGCACGAGCTGGACCGGGCCTGGCTGGCCGCCTCGCCGTTCTGTCTCGTCGCGACCTCGGACACCGACGGCGCCTGTGACGTCTCACCCAAGGGTGACCCGCCCGGCTTCACCCTGGTCCTGGACGACTCGACGATCGCGATCCCCGAACGGCCGGGCAATCGCAGGGCGGACGGATTCCACAACATCCTGCGCAACCCGCACGTCGGCCTGATCTACTTCGTCCCCGGCCGCGGCGACACCCTGCGCGTCAACGGCAGGGCGCGCCTGGTGCGCGAGGCCCCCTTCTTCGACCGGATGGTGGTCAAGGGGCACCGGCCGCGGCTCGCGATCGTGGTCGAGATCGAGCAGATCTTCCACCACTGCGCCAAGGCGTTCCTCCGCTCGGAGCTGTGGCGCCCGGAGAGCTGGAACCCGCAGGCCCTGCCCTCGCGGGCACGCATCGCCCAGGCGCTGGAACGGCCGGAGGACCCGATCGAGGAGCTGGAGCGCTACTACGGCCCCTCCTACGCGGAGGGGATGTACGGCTGAGCGGGCGGGCTCGGCCTGGGACGGCGGCGGGACGTGCCCGCACCGCCACCGGCGTCGGCGCCCGCATCGCCCAGCGCGTCCCGGCCCTGACCGCCGCCGTCCGGCACAACCGCCACACCGGCCGGCCCATCACCCGATCGCTGATTGCCCGCGGCCACCGACTAGGCGTGCCAGAGGGCGGCAAGCCGCCGGGTGGCGAGCCGGGACGGTACGGCGCGCAGCAACGCGTCGCGAAGCCACGCGGCGACGCCGGTCTGGGAGGTCAGCCGCGACTGCCGGGACGCCGCCCGCATCATGCGGTTGGCGCTGGGCCTGCGCTCGGCGTCGTAGCGCAGGAGCCGCTGGGCGACGTCTGCCGGCTCTGCGCCGGTCAGGTGGCGGGTCAGTGCGGCCGCGTCTTCGAAGGCCTGGCTGGCGCCCTGGCCGAGGTCGGGTGGCATGGCGTGCGCGGCGTCGCCGAGGAGCGCGATCCTGCCGACCGTGAACGAGGGCAGGGGTTCGGCCAGGCGAGCGATCGGGTCGACGTAGACGTCGGCGGGCGGGGTGGCCTCGATCAGTGCCGTGACGAGGGGGTGCCAGTCGGCCATCAGGGACAGCATCTGTCGGCGTGCCTCGTCCGCGCCGGGCGGCGTGCCGTGCAGGACGGAGTCGGTGAACCAGTACAGGCGATGCTCGCCGACGGGGAACAGGCCGAACATCGCCCCGCTGCGGCGGTCGACCAGCTGGCTGGCGAGCAGGTCTGTCACCAGGCCGGGAGGGCGGGGCAGCATACCGCGCAGGTCCATCCGGCCGGTCCGCCGTAGCCCGGGGTGGCGGGGAATGAGCTGTTCGCGCAGCTTGCTGCCGATGCCGTCGGCCGCGATCACGGCGTCCGCTCTCGCGACGGGGGTGCCGTCGCTGATCACGGTCACCCCGGTGGGGTCGGGCTCCAGGCGCTCGACCGGGGTCGCGGTTCGCACCAGGCCGGCGGGCAGCGGGGCGCGTAGCGCCCGGTGCAGTTCCGCCCGGTCGATGATGGCGGGCGTTCCGACCTCCTGCTGCGCCTGGACCGCATCGGTGACCAGCAGCGGGCGCCCGCGCCAGTCCCGCAATCCCGCGCGGGCGGCGGGCATGACGTGCCCGCGAACGTCTTCGGCCAGCCCCAGCGCGCCCAGCGCGCGGAGCCCGTTGGGCATGACCACGATCCCGGTGCCCGCCTCCCGGAGCTCGGCGCCCCGTTCGAAGAGCGTCACCTCGTGGCCCAGGCGATGCAGCCCCGCCGCGGCCGTCACTCCCCCGAGCCCGGCACCGACCACCACGATCCTCATGGGACCTCCTCGTCGATTCACTACGAAAGTACTAGTACGGATATTGGTATAGCGTGACCGCATGCCGCCCACCAATCCGGCCCGTCGCCGAGCCCTGGCCGACACCGCCATCGAGCTACTGGCGTCGTCGGGCGTGCACGGACTGACCCACCGCGCGGTGGAGAAGGAAGCCGACCTTCCGCCGGGAACGGCCTCGAACTACTTCCGCAGCCGGGAAGCGCTGCTGGTGGCCGCCGCGGAGCGCATCGCCGAGCTGCATCACGCCGACACCGACCGGGCCACCGGGCAGCCCGCGACACTGGTCGACCTGCTGACGGAATCGCTGCTCACGGCGGCGACCACACTGCGCAACCGCTATCTGGCAATCTTCGAACTCCAGCTGGAGGCCGTGCGCCGGCCGCCGCTCGCCTCGGCGCTCGCGGGCCTGCGGGACACGTCGGTGCAGATCACCGCCGGGCACCACGACGAACTCGGCCTCGCCATCCCGCGCGAGAAGATCCCCGCCCTGATCGCGCTCTACGGGGGTGCGCTGTTCACACTGGTCACCGCGCCCCCGGGGAGCGTCGGCAGAGACGTCGTCCAGAGCATGGTTCAGGTCATCGTGTACGGCTGTGCCCTACACGAAGAAAATCCTGAATCGGTACGGCAGGGCCGCCACACCTAGCGCGGCTTCCGGACCCCGGCCCGTCATGAGCAGCCCTCCGGCGCCACCTCGTCGACGATCCCTTCGGTACGGCACAGCGGGCCTTTCCCGAGGTGGCGCCCTGAAGGACGCCTCCGAGGTGTCCGGAATTCTCACCGCGTCGCCATGGTTTCCGTCTACTGCCGACGCCGTTGAGAAGCGGTTGGGAAGTCGTTGGAAAGAGAGGAAATGATGTCCGCATCGCTGGAGTTCGCGATCGACACGTTCGGGGACGTCACCGTCGACGCGGACGGAAACCGGCTGTCGTACGCGCAGGTGATCCGTAACGTCGTCGAGGAGGCCGTGCTCGCCGACAGCGTGGGGATCGACGCGATCGGCATCGGGGAGCACCACCGGGACGACTTCGCCGTCTCGGCGCCGGAGATCGTGCTGGCGACGATCTCCGGCCGTACCGAACGCATCCGCCTCGGCACCGCGGTGACCGTGCTCAGCTCGGACGACCCGGTGCGCGTGTTCGAGAGGTTCGCCACCCTGGACGCGGTGTCCCAGGGCCGCGCGGAGATCATTCTCGGCCGTGGCTCGTTCACGGAGTCGTTCCCGCTGTTCGGTTTCGACCTGGCGCAGTACGAGGAGCTGTTCGAGGAGAAACTCGACCTGATCTCCCATCTCCTGGGGGAGGGCCCGGTCACCTGGCAGGGCCGTCTCCGTCCGGGGCTGAAGGACCAGCACGTGTATCCGAAGACGGAGTCCGGCCGGCTGCGCACCTGGATCGGCGTCGGCGGCAGTCCCGAGTCCGTGGTGCGCGCGGCGCGCTACCGGATGCCGCTCATGCTCGCGATCATCGGCGGTCCGCCGGAGCGTTTCGCGCCGTACGTCGATCTCTACCACCGAGCTCTCGACCAGTTCGGGTTTGCGCGGTTGCCGGTCGGCGTGCACTCGCCGGGTCACATCGCCGAGACCGACGGCCAGGCCCGCGACGAGCTCTGGCCGCACTATCGAGCGATGCACGACCGCATCGGCCGCGAGCGCGGCTGGGGCCCCACGACCCGCGGCCGCTTCGAGTCGGAGGCCGACGAGGGCTCGCTCTACGTCGGATCGCCCGAGACGGTGGCCACGAAGATCGCGAAAACCGTCGGTGCGCTCGGCGTCGACCGCTTCGAGCTCAAGTACAGCTCCGGGACGCTCGCGCACGAGAAGCTGATGAACACGATCCGCCTCTACGGAGAGGAGGTCGTGCCGCGGGTGAGGGAGCTGCTGGCCCAGACCCCGGCCGCGGCGCCGGCCGGATGATCGGAACGGGGAGAAAGGCGGCGACGAGGTCGCCGACCGTGATCAGGTGAGCCCCTCCCGCGCGTACGCGGCCGCCGCGTCGAGGAGGGGCGAGAGGGCGTCGCGGAGGTCTTCGATCCGGCGGTGGTGGAAGGCGGTCATCCTCGCTCCGGTGGGCCCGGCGTGGCGAGCCGGGCGGCACGGGTGGTGAGGTAGTGGCGCTCCGGAGCGCTCGTCGTGCGGCTCGCCGCCGCGCGGTAGTCGTCGACGGCCGCCCGCAGGTCACCGGCCATCTCCAGGAGGTGGGCCCGGGCCGTGTAGAAGCGGTGGTGGCCCGCCAGCCGGCCGTCGGCGTCGAGCGCCTTGAGCATGTCGAGGCCGGTCGCGGGGCCGTGCGCCATGGCGGCGGCGACGGCGCGGTTGAGCGAGACCATGGGGTTGTCGGACATGCGTTCCAGCAGGCCGTACAGCGCCAGGATCTGCGGCCAGTCGGTCTCCCCGGCCGTCGCCGCCTCGTCGTGGACCGCGGCTATCGCCGCCTGGAGCTGGTAGGGGCCGACCGAGCCCCTGGCCAGGGTGCCGGTGATGAGCGCGATCCCCTCGGCGACGGCCTCGCCGTTCCACAGGCTTCTGTCCTGGTCCGCCAGCGGGATCGGGGTGCCGTTCGCGTCGGTACGGGCCGGGCGCCGGGCGTCGGTGAGCAGCATCAGCGCGAGGAGCCCGGCCACCTCGCAGTCGTCGGGGAGCAGGCCGTGGGCCATCCTGGCCAGCCGGATCGCCTCGCGGGCCAGCTCCACGCGCTGCAGGTCGGGACCGGCGCTGCTGGCGTAGCCCTCGTTGAAGATGAGGTAGAGCACGTGCAGCACCGAGCCGAGCCGTCGTGCCCGTTCCGGGGGAGCCGGCATGCGGAACGGGACACCGGACGCCTTGATGCGCTGCTTGGCCCGGCTGATCCGCTGCGCCATGGTCGGCTCGGGCACCAGGAAGGCCCTGGCGATCTCGGCCGTCGTCAGGCCGCCCACGGACCGCAGGGTGAGGGCGATCGCCGACGCCGGGGTGAGCGCGGGGTGGCAGCACAGGAACAGCGTGGTGAGCGTGTCGTCCCGGTCCGTCTCGTACGCGTCGTCCGCCGGCGGCGCCGTCCGCCGATCGGGGGGCGCCTGGGTGGCCACCAGTTCCTCCCGGCGGCGCCGTGCCTGCTCGTTGCGGAGCTGCTCGGTCATCCGGCGGTACGCGACATGGATGAGCCATCCGCGCGGGTTGGCGGGGACGCCCTCCTCCGGCCACTGGGCCGCGGCGTCGATCAGTGCCTCCTGGACCGCGTCCTCGGCGGCGGCGAAGTCTCCGAAGCGCCGGGTGAGCACGCCGACGACCTGCGGCACCAGCCGGCGCAGCAGGTCGTCGGCGGCCGGGCTATCCAGCGGTCACAGCTCCTCGGACGGGGCGACCGACATCACCTGGCGCAGCTCGATCGGCATGTTCAGCGGCTTGCCGCCGGGGCCGGGCGCCGCCGAGACGTGCGCGGCGAGATCGACCGCCCGCTCCGGGCTGTCGCAGTCGATGATCCAGTAGCCGACCAGGAACTCCTTCGTCTCGGGGAACGGGCCATCCGTGACGACGGCGGCACCACCCTCACCGGCCCGTACGATCTTGACCTGGTCCGGAGCCGCCAGCCCTTGGGCGTCCACGAACTCCCCGGCGTCGACGAGCTTCCTGTTCGTGTCGTGCATGAACTGGATGTGAGCCTGGACGTCCTCGACGGGCCAGGTGTCGATCGGCGGCAACTCGTCCTGCGTCTGCCCGCTGAACTGCATCAACATCATGTACTTCATGTCTTCGCTCCTCATGTTCGAGCGCCCTCGTCGACGCCCTCACCCACAGGTAGAAGCAGGCGACCGCGTTCTCGACATTCTGCCGGGCATCCGGCGAAAAACATCCGGTCATGGAGCCGGAACGCGAAGTGCCAGGATGGCCATGTCGTCGGTCATGCGTCCTCGGCTGTGGGCGATCGTGGCGTCCCCGATCCGCCGCACGATGTCACCGGCGTCGAGATCACGGCACTCCGCCAGCAGGGTGATCAGGCGTTCGTCGCCGAACAGGTCCTGCTGTCTCGGCGGATGCGCCTCGGTGACGCCGTCGCTGTACAGCACCAGCGTGTCTCCGGGCCTCAGATCGAAACGGATGTTCCCGAGCCTCGTCTCCTCCATGATGCCCAGCACGACGCCGGGTGTTCTCAGGGACTCCACGCTTCCGTCGGCCCGTCGCAGCAGGGCGGAGGGGTGCCCGGCCGTGGACAGCATTCCCGTGAAACCGTCCCCGTCCGGGCGGAAGATCGCGCACACCACCGTCAGGAACCGCCCGTCCCTGATCCGCTGTGCCAGCAGAGCCCGGTTCAGCTGCTCCAGCACCCTGCTGGGCGAGATGTGGCGGGGCGCGTCGGCCCGCAGCGTGTAGCGGGCCAGGGCGGTGATCTGCGCGGCCTCCACCCCGTGCCCGCACACGTCGCCCAGGACCGCGCACCAGCGCGAACCGCTCGCCAGGAACAGGTCGTAGAAGTCACCGGTGACGTCCACCTCGCCCGTGGCGGGGATGTAGGTGGCGGCGGCCTGCAGGCCGGGAACCGTCGGCATCATCGGCGGCAGCAGGCTGTCCTGGAGGGTCCGGACCAGTCTCTCGGACACCTTTCCCGCGGCCTTCAGCTCCATCACGTGCCGCTCGGACCGGGCCAGCGCGTCCCGGAGCCGGATCTCGCCCGACACGGCGCGCGCCAGGATGGCCAGCGTCTGCGCGTCGGTGTCGGACCACGCGCGCGACACCGAGTCCACCACGCAGAGCCCGCCCAGGACCTCGCCGTCCGGGCCGTGGATGGGATATCCGGCCCAGCCGCCGATCCCCAGCCGCTCCACCGCCGGCAGATCGCGCACGCGGGGGTCGGTGGCGGCGTCGCCCACGAGCAACGGCTCGTTCGTCGCGACCAGGATGTGACAGGGGCTGTCGGCCACCGCGTTCTGCCGCTCGGACATGGACGGCTCGCCCATTCCGATCGCGCTCTTCCAGAACGACCGCCGGTCGTCGACCAGGGTCACGAACGCCCGCCGCGTTCCGGTCACCCGCGCGGCCAGACGTGCGAGGTCGTCGAACGACGGTTCGGGTTCGGAGTCGAGCAGGCCGGTGGCCCACACCGCCGACAGGCGTTTGGGATCGAACACCGCCGCCGGGATCTCAACGCCCATGTGCGCGACTGCCTTCTTCCGGGTACGTCATCCACGATCACGCCGCTCATACCCGGAGCCACCGGAATCAGCCGGGGCAGACGATTGTGCCTCACAAAGCAGTACAAACCACTACAGATCAAACTCTAGGCCAGCGTCCCTGAGACAGCGATCCCCGCCCCGTCCCGAGCCACACGGTCTGTCCCGGGCCACGTGACTCCGCCGGGACGCACGGTCCCGACGTGAATCACGCGGTCGCGCCGTGGACGCTCATGGCCGCGGCACGGATCGCAGGGCTCCGCCGGGGGCGCTCACCGTCGCGGTGTGGCGGGCCGGGCGTGATCACAGGCCCATCTCGCGGGTCAGCAGCAGGTGCGCCTGTTCGATGTCCTCGGAGGTGTAGCCGGGAACGCTCCGGTCAAGCTGCTGGAGAAGAGCCATCAGGGCCTGTTTCTGTGCCATGTGCTGGACGGGAAGCTGGTCGAGATCCACGCTCAGGAGCCAGTCGAACAGCACCACCGCGTCGGCGGTCCACAGGCTCAGCGCGGTCATGTCCGAGGCCGCCATCCTCAGGCCGGGCGTTCCGCTCATGCGAGCAACTTACCCCTATGCATATATGCGAAATAACCAACTTTGTCATCCGGATGCAGCGATCTTATGGCGCGGCCGAAACAGGGGTCGGCCAGTGGTCGAAAACAGTCGAAAATCGATGGGAAGGGATGAAGAATGCCATTCACGTGCCGGTGCGGGACGGTCGGTGGCCGGGCCGTCCCCGTGGATCGAGGATGGGGCGGCCGGGGCACTGCCGGGGCGCTGCCGGGGCACTGCCGGGGCGCTGCCGGTGGGGGACGAGGCACGCGTGGCCGGGGCGCGTGACGGGGGTCCGGAGGGCACCCTCACCCGTCGAGCGCGGCCCACAGGGTGTCGAACTCCTCGGAGGTCAGGGCGTTCAGGCCGAAGTCGCCGGGGTAGATCGGGCCCTCGGCCAGGAAGCCGTGCTCGTCCTCGATGTGCCGCCACGAGTATCTGCGGGCGAGGCCGTCCGAACCCAGTTCGGCGTGCCTCACGGGCCAGTACTCCCCGCCGCTGTCGAGGACGGTCTCGAACAACCACACGTGGCCGTCGCCGTCCACTCCGTGCCAGTACAGGTGCGGCCGGTCGCTCTCGTCGAGCGCCCGGATCGTGTCCCTGCGACGATCCTGCAGCATCATGCTCCTTGGTGTTCGGCAAAAGGCTCGGTGTTCCTCAAAAGGCATGCTGTCGCCAAAAAAGGCTAAAAGGCGCACAACCTGCCTTTTGCTGTGGTGCGTGTTCTCGGTACCGCTCCAGGCGGAGATCGACGGCCGTACGGGGACCTGGGCGCCTCCCGGTGGCGGACTGCGGCGGCCAGGCTCGCGCGGCGGGCGGGCGCGTGGTCTCCGCCGATCGTTTCATCGATGACCTGTGGTGCGGGCGACCGCCGCCCGGGCCGTCGGCCGCCCTTCCGGCCTACGTGGCCACCCCTCGGCGGGTACCCGGCTCCGGACGTCCGCCGCGCCGCCGGTCGGCGACGGGCCGGTGTTTCCCGGCGGTCGGGAGGAGCGGCCGTCCCTCCCGATCCTGGGCGGGGCCGGTCGCGGGGTCCGGTGTGAGGGACGGCGGGAAGAGGCCCGGCGCGGGGGGACGGCGTGGGTGCTTCGAGGGGGGACGTGTGGTGGTCCGGGTGGACCTCAATTGATTTCGCATCCCGCTGCGGAGCCGTGTATGGTTACACCTGTCCGCAAGCGAGAGCGACACGGACAGGCCCCTTTAGCTCAGTCGGCAGAGCGTCTCCATGGTAAGGAGAAGGTCTACGGTTCGATTCCGTAAAGGGGCTCGACAGCCTAAAGGCCCTAACCTCCTGGTTAGGGCTTTCGGCTTGGTTGGCCTTGAAGACAGGTAAAGGCGGGCCAGAAAGTACTCAAGGTTCCTGACGCGCGAGCGGGCATACTGGGGCGACCCAGAAGAGATCGCCCTGACCTGCACAAGTACGCAGGCACTCTGCGGGTCGGGTATCCTTGCGGGGTCGGTCGATTTCGTCGGCCTCAAGGCGGAGTAGCTCAGCCAGGCAGAGCAAACGGCTCATAATCGTTGTGTCGCCGGTTCAAGTCCGGCCTCCGCTACTACCCATCCGGGGCTTCTCCCACCAGAGAGGTCCTGCCGTGGGTTGTCCACTGTCCAGAACGTAGAAAGGCACTCCCAAGTGGCTGCCACCGACGTTAGGCCGAAGATCACGCTGGCCTGCCAGGAGTGCAAGCACCGCAACTACATCACGCGGAAGAACCGGCGCAACGACCCGGATCGGCTTGAGCTGAAGAAGTACTGCCCGAACTGCAAGACGCATCAGGCGCACCGCGAGACTCGTTAGTCTGCGCGAAGCCTTCCGCCGCGGCGGGGGATGAGTGCTTCGGCACGCACATACTCCACGAAAACCGGCGTCCTCAGACGAGGCGCCGGTTTGTCGTATCTATACAGTTTTCTGGCACGAGCGTTGACCACGGAAGAGATCCGGCGCGAGAACGGGCCGGGCTACGGTTTCCTGGTGGCTCGCCTACCGGTGAACCGCTTTCCGGTAGCTCGCCGCCCGATGTCCCACCCGAGGACACATACTGGAATCTTGTTCTGTTAATGTCTCGTCCGACCCGCCGGTGTCGGCCCCACCGGTTCGATATCCGCAAAGGAGCACGATGGCTCTGAACCGTGACTTCGTCGGGCGGGCGTCCGCGCCCTCCTTGCCGTACGAGGTCAGTCGCGTGAAGATCAAAGAGTTCGCGACGGCGATCGGCGACAACAACCCGATCTACCGGGACAGGGAGGCCGCCCAGGCTGCGGGGCACCCCGACGTGATCGCGCCGCCGACCTTCCCCATCGTGTTCAGCCTGGCCGGAGGGTCGATCCTGACCGACCCCGAGCTCGGTCTGAACCTCGCCATGGTGGTCCACGGCGAGCAGCGCTTCGAGTACCGGCGGCCGATCCACGCCGGGGACGAGCTGGTCAGTGTCTCCACCGTGACCGACATCCGCAGCATCGGCCGCAACGAGCTGATCACCGTCAGGAGCGACGTCAGCACCGTCGACGGCGAGTTCGTGTGCACGACCTACAACACCATCGTCGAGCGTGGAGGGGCGGGCTGACATGGCCGCGACGGTCAAGTACGACGAGGTCGAGACGGGCCAGCAGATCCCGCCCGCCGAATACGCGGTACGCCGCGCGAACCTGGTGATGTACGCCGGGGCCTCGGGTGACTTCAATCCCATCCACTGGAACGAGCGCTTCGCCAAGACCGTCGGGCTTCCCGACGTCATCGCGCACGGCATGTTCACCATGGCGCAGGGCGGCCGGTTCGTCACCGACTGGGTGGGCGACCCCGGCGCGGTCGTCGACTACGGGGTGCGGTTCTCCTCCATGGTGGTCGTCCCCGACGACGACCAGGGCGCCGTCATCACGGTGAGCGGGATCGTCGAGGAGAAGCTCGAGGACAAGCGCGTGGTGGTCGCCCTGACCGCCAGGTCCAACGACTCCCGGGTCCTGTCCAAGGCCCGCGCGGTGGTCCAGCTGTCGTAGGCGCCCTGTCGCGGGCGCCGCCGGTGCCCAACCGGCTCCGGCCCGGAGCCGGTTCGGGGTGCGGTGGGGCGGGAGGGGTTCACCCGGGCGGCCCGCGCCGGTTCGCGGGTACGGCCCGCGGCGGGGTCGGGGCGTGGTTCGCCGGTAGGGCTCGCAGCGGATCAGGGTGCGGTTCGCCGGCCTGGTCGTGGTTCGCGGCATGCTCGTGGGCCGGGGCCGAATCTTCTCCCCGTCCGGGGGTAGCTCCCCAGCATGAGCGAAGTACCTCCTAACGTGACCGGCCTGGCCGAGCGGCGGGCCAAGGCACGAGCCGAGCACGATCATGCCGCCTCCGACGCGCTCCGTGACGAGATCAGAACCGAGGGCTGGCTCGTCCGGGACACCGCGGACGGCTTCGAGCTCATCCCCTCCCCCTCCTTCGACGTGTGGCCCACGGTGAGTTCCCTGCCCGAGGGGGGTTCCCCGGGAGCGTCCACGGCCCCCGGGCGGGTGAGCGCCACGAGCGGGGACGCCGGGGACGCGGGGGACACCGCCACCGGACGGGACGACTCGGCCGACCCCGGGCGGGTCGCCGAGGCGGCGGATCCCGGACGCCACCCGGGACGGCTCGGTGGCCTGGACGCCGAGCGGGTCGCCGAGACCGAGGCGGCGCCCCAGCAGACGCCCGAGGGTTCGGAGCTGGTCGGCCGGGCCGACGATCTCGACGGCCATCCCGAGCGGATGGTCTCCTCCCAGCTGCTGTGGGACGGCAGCCTGTCGGTCTCCCGGCTCGACGAGACCATCGTTCCCCCGGCCGGCGTCGAGGAACCGAAGGCCGCGCGGCCGACGGTGACCGTCGCGCTGCTGGTCGACGGCCGCCCCGACGAGCTGCGCGAGTGCGTACGCGCCCTGGTCGCCCGTACGGAGGCGAGGATCCTCGCCCTCGACCTGGGAGACGTGGACGGCGCGGGAGCGGTCCTGCAGGAGCTGGTGGAGGAGTTCCCCCGCCGGGTGGAGGCCTGGCACGTGGCCGAGACGCCGCACTGGCAGGGCGGCTCCGCGGGGTGGGGCGAGAGCCGCGACAGGTTGCTGCGCCTCGACACCTCGGACGTGCACGTCGTCATGGACACCTCCGTGGTCCTGGACGGCGACGCCGTCACCCCGCTGGTCAAGGCGCTGGACGACGATGTGACCGCGGCCGGGTGGAAGGGGATGAATCCCCGCGAGGACGGCAAGGAATGGCTGGAGGCCGAGCCCGGCGAGGTCCGGGGGTTGCTCGGGCACCTGTTCGCGGTCAGGCGCGACACCGCGCTCGCCGCGGGCGGCTTCCCCGCCGACGCCCGCTACTACCGCAACGCCGACCTGGAGTTCTCGCTCAGGCTGCCCGGCACTCTCGTCGCCCTGGGGAAGGATCTCCCGGTCCACCAGGAGAGGCACCGCCGCGACGACGGCGTGGACCCCGAATACCGCGACGGGGAGTCCCGGCGAACCTACGACCGGGTGCTGAAGCTGCTGCGCTCCCCGTAGGCTGGTCGCGGATTTCGGCCGGGTCGCGGGTGGGGAAAAGCGCATGACGGAGCGGGTGGCGGGGGTGCGGCTGGCGCCGTACACGACGTTGGGGCTGGGGGGACCGGCCGGGGCGTTCGTGGAGGCGGGGTCGTCCGAGGAGATCGTCGAGCTGGTGGCGGCGGCCGACCGGGCGGGCGAGCCGGTGCTCGTGCTGGGGGGCGGCAGCAATCTGGTCGTCTCCGACGAGGGCTTCGACGGCCTGGTCGTGCGCGTCGCCTCCCGGGGCGTCGAGGTCGAGGGGGACCTGGTCACCGCGCAGGCGGGCGAGGACTGGGACGCCCTGGTCGAGCGCGCGGTGAACGAGGGCCGGTCGGGCGTGGAGTGCCTGTCCGGCATCCCCGGGCTGGTCGGGTCCACGCCGATCCAGAACGTCGGCGCCTACGGGCAGGACGTCTCCCAGACGATCACCGCCGTCCGGGCCTACGACCGCCGGACCGCTGAGGTGCGGGACCTGGCCGCGCGGGAGTGCGGATTCGCCTACCGGCACAGCGCGTTCAAGGACGACCTGGGACGGTACGTCGTGCTCGCGGTCACCTACGAGCTGGCCGGGGACGCCCTGTCCGGCCCGGTCGCCTACCGGGAGCTGGCCTCCCGGCTGGGGGTCGGCCTGGGCGACCGGGTGCCGCTCGCGGAGGCCCGGGCGGCGGTGCTGGAGCTGCGCGCGGGCAAGGGCATGGTCCTGGACGCCGCCGACCCGGACACCCGCAGCGCGGGGTCGTTCTTCACCAACCCGGTCCTGACCGCCGTGCAGGCCGCCGAGCTGGAGCTGCGGGCACCGGGGTTTCCCCGCTGGGACATGCCGGAGGGGGCCGTCAAGGTCCCGGCGGCGTGGTTGATCGAGAACGCCGGGTTCCCGAAGGGCTACCGGCGCGGCCCGGCCCGCATTTCCACCAAGCACACCCTTGCCATGACAAATCCGGAAATGGTGGCTTCGACGGAGGAGCTCCTCGACCTCGCCCGCGAGGTCAGGGACGGTGTCCTGGAGAAGTTCGGCGTCACCCTGGTCAACGAGCCCGTGATGGTCGGCACCCGGCTCTGAGGCTCTCGGGGTTCCGAGGTCTTTCGAAATTCTCCCGAGGCTCCCCGAAAGCCCTCCGGGGTTCCTCGCCTTGACGTCCTCCGAGGTCCTCCGGCGTCCTCCG
Source organism: Streptosporangium sp. G12 (assembly GCF_052983175.1). Lineage (NCBI taxonomy): Bacteria > Bacillati > Actinomycetota > Actinomycetes > Streptosporangiales > Streptosporangiaceae > Streptosporangium > Streptosporangium sp. G12. The sequence continues at coordinate 75,772 of NZ_JBRIQO010000026.1, forward strand.
AGATCCTCCGAGGACCTAGGAGGATCTCGGCGGTCCTCTGAGGCGAGAATGGGCATCCGATTTCTGCTGATATGGTCTGATGGAAAGACCCGAAGGGGAGTAGTCCCAATCGCGTGATCGACATGCTGGCGCCTGAGGCGCCCGGTCGCGCGGGCCTCGGATCCGGCCGGTTCGGCTCGGCTCCGTGGCGGACGAGACCTTCGGCCTGGCAGGCATTGATGGATGCCGCCGGGCCGAAGACGTGCCCGAGACTCCCCGGGTTCCGCCCTTCCGCCCGGCTGCGTATGCGGGAAGGGCACCCTCGTTGGAAGCGTTCTGGATCAGTCTCGCCGTGATCTTCGTCGCCGAACTCGGCGACAAGAGCCAGCTCATGGCGATGACCTTCGCCACCCGGTTCAAACCGTGGCCGGTCCTCGCCGGAATCACCCTGGCCACCGCGGTGGTTCACCTGTTCAGCGTCGCCCTGGGCGGGCTGGTCGGCGATTTCCTCCCCACCACGGCGATCACGATCATCGCCGGCATCGCCTTCCTGGGCTTCGCGCTGTGGACGCTGCGCGGGGACGAGCTGACCGAGGAGGAGTCGCGAAAGGCGCGGCGCACCACCCGGTCGGCGATCATCGCCGTGACCGTCGCCTTCTTCCTCGCCGAACTGGGTGACAAGACGATGCTCGCGACCATCACACTCGCCACCCAGTACGGCTGGTTCGGTACCTGGGTCGGCTCGACGGTGGGCATGGTCGCCGCCGACGCCCTGGCCATCGTGGTCGGCCGGATGCTCGGCAAGCACCTGCCGGAGAGAATCATCCGCTACGGTGCCGCCGCGGCCTTCGCCGTCTTCGGTGTGATCCTGCTGCTCGAACCACTGTTCGTCTGATCGGTACGGCGATGTCAGGCACGGGGCGGCGACCGTGTCCCGCTTGGCGAGTACGCCGGCCTGGGCACGTACCGGCCGGCGGCCGACGTGCCCGCTCAGCCAGGCGGCCGAGCGGGCCGGGGTGTCACCAGGCGACCGGGAAGGTCGTCAGGCCGTACACGACATTGAACGAACGGAACTCCGGTTCCCCGGCCTCGTGCAGCCCGGGGAACCGGTCGAACAAGGCGGGGAAGGCGATCTGCATCTCCATCCGGGCCAGTGGCGCGCCGATGCAGTGGTGCGCGCCGTAACCGAAGGCGACATGGGGCATGTCGGGCCGCTGGATGTCGAAGCGGTCGGGGTCCTCGGCCAGCGTCGGGTCGCGGTTGGCGGCGGGGAGCGAGACCACCACCACGTCGCCCTTCGCGATCGGCACGCCCGCGATCTCGGTGTCGGCCGAGGCGACCTTGGTGGCGCCCTGGTGGATGATCGTCAGCCAGCGCAGCAGCTCCTCGACCATGCCCTTGACCCTGTCCGGGGCGGCACGCACCAGGTCGAGCTGGTCCGGGTGGCGCAGCAGGGCCAGCGTGCCCAGGCCGATCATGCTGGCCGTCGTCTCGTGGCCCGCCACCAGCAGCAGGCCGCCGATGCCGGCCAGCTCGTCGTCCGATATCCCCTCGCCGTGCTCGCGGATGAGCATGCCGAGCAGGTCCTCGCCCGGTTCGACCCGGGCCCGGCCGACCAGCTCGGCCATGTACATGGAGGCCTCCATCTGGGCCTTCCCGCGTGCCTCCGGTGGCTGGTTGAAGTCGAGGATCGACCGGGTGCGCGCCTGGAAGGCCTCCCTGTCCTCGTAGGGCACGCCCAGCAGTTCGCAGATGACCAGCGACGGGATCGGTGTGGCGAACTCGGAGATCAGGTCGGCCGGGGCACCGGTGCGTTCCATCACGTCCAGGTGGTCGGCGACGATCTCGCGGATGCGGGGCTCCAGGCGGCGGATGCGGCGCATCGTGAACTCGGGGGTCAGCATGCGGCGCAAGCGGGTGTGGTCGGGGGGATCCATCAGGAGCAGCGCGCCGGCGCGTAACCGCCTGGCCTGCTCCTCGCTCATGGGCGGCAGGGTGATGCCGCTGGCGTAGCTGAACAGCTCGGCGTTCCTGAGCACTTCACGCACGTCGTCATACCGGGTGACCAGCCAGGCTTCGCGGCCGTAGGGCGTCGGCACCCGTTGCAGGCCCGGCTGCTCGCGGACGGCGGCCAGTTCGGGATCGGGATCGAACTCCCGGCGGCGCATATGGAGGGGCAACATGATCGTCTCCTGGGGGAAATCGGTTACCCCAGCAAGATCCCGTCCTGACCCGCCCTGTGCAACCCCTCGCCGGTCACGGCTTCCGGCTTCCTTCGGGACGACCGTTGGCGCCAGTGGTCGTGACACCGCCGCTCGCGCCGTCCCGAAGGAGGCCGGTCCCCGATACGGGCGGCGCCCGGCCGTACCGTCGTCCGGTGATCGCTTCCGGGGAGGGAGCGGGAGTCAGCCGATCAGGGCGAGGCGTCGGGCGGCCGCGGCCGCCTCGCCCCGGGTGGAGACGCCCAGCTTGCCGAGGATGTTGGAGACGTGGACGCTCACGGTCTTGGCCGAGATGAACAGCTCGGCGGCGATCTCGCGGTTGGACCGTCCCAGCGCGACCAGCCGGAGCACCTCCAGCTCGCGCGGGGTCAGCGGAGACTCTCCGCTCCCGGCCTGCCCGGTGGTTCCGGCCTGCTCGGTGAGGGAGATCCCGATCCGGCGGGCGAGCGCCTCGATCTCGGTGGCCAGCGGCCGGGCGGAGAGCGCCACGGCGATCGGGTGGGCCGCGCGCAGCCGGGACGCGGCACCGTCGCGGTCACCGGCGCCGGCCGCCGTCCGTCCCCCGCGCAGCAGCGACCTCGCCTGGGGGAAGGGGCGGCCCAGCCGTTCCCAGGCGGCGGCCGCGGCGTCGTGGTCGCGGGTGAGACCGAGCCGGTAGGCCTCGGCGACGGGACTGTCCACGGCCATCGTCGCCGCGGCCTTGCCGACGTGGGCGCGCAGCGCCGCCACCCGTTCGGGCGCGAGCTCCTCGACCGTCTCGCAGATGCCGCCGAGCAGGCCGAGCGTCCGCCAGCCCAGCATGGGCTTGCTCGTGATCTGCGCTTCGCGGGCGACCCGCTCGGCGACCTCCAGCGCGGCCAGCGGCTCCCCGCCGAGCATGTGCAGGCCGATCATGAGCCGGGCGTTGGCGGTCAGCTCCTGCGTGAACTCCTCGGGGGCGGTGCCGAACGCGCCCACCTCGTCCAGGACGGATCTGAGCACGTCCGTCTCGCCGCGGGCGACAGCCACGTCCCCGCGGACCCGCCGCAGGTGGTGGCGGGTGCGCAGGGTGGGGTCCTTGCCGAGGGTCTGCTCGATCAGCCGGGCGGCCTCGTCGAACCTGCCCAGCGCCTCCAGCACCTCGGCCCGGTTGTTGGCGATGAACGTGCCCTGGTCCCGGTAGCGGCCGTACTTCCTCGCCAGCCGCTCCCCTTCGAGCGCGAGCTCGATCGCCTCGGTGGAGCGGCCCATGTTGTTCAGCGCGTCCACGTTGTTGGCGATGGCGCGCAGGACGCTGCGGCCCGACTCGACGCGCTCGCCGATCGCCTGCGCGGTCTCGTTCAGCTCGATCGTGGCCTCGATGCGCCCCGCGATCGAGTGGCCCAGCGCGAGGTTGAGCAGCAGCTCCGCCTCCAGGGTCTCCTCGCCGTGCTCGCGCGCGATCCGCAGCGCCTCCTCGGTGAGCGCCGTCCCCTCCGCCAGCTCGCCGCTGAATATCAGGTACGAGCCCAGCTTGGACAGCACCTCGGCGCGCTCCAGCCCCGGTTCAGGGACCAGCCGCTCGGCGTAGCGGAGATCGTCGAGCACTCCCGGCCGCCGCCTGGCCTTCTTGAACTGCGATCTCCGTACGACCAGGTTCGCCACCCGGGCGGGCTCGGTCCGCCCGTCGAGCTCGTTCAGCGCGGCCTTGACGAACTTGCTGCCCCGGTCGACCTCCCCGCAGGCGCTCGCGGCCTCGGCGGCCTGCTCCAGGACGGTGGTGTGGTCCACGCCGATGCGCTCGGCGGCGTCGGGGACCTTGCTCCACAGCGTGAGCACCCGCTCCAGCAGCTGCAGCATCTCCCGGTGGGCGAAGGTCTTGGCGGCCTTGCCCGCCGCCTCCCAGGCGGAGATGAGGGCCCAGAGGTCGTCGCGGGCGGAGTGCCAGTGGTGGGCGATCTCGATGGCGGCCCGGCCGGGGGGCACCAGCGTGCGGTCGTTGCCGATCTCCTCGGCGAAGCGCGCGTGCAGCCGTACGTGCTCGCCGGGCAGGAGCTCGTCGTGCACGGCCTCGCGGATCAGCGCGTGCCGGAAGACGTAGGCGCGGCCGTCGGCGACCTGCAGCACGTTGGCGGCGATCGCGGTGCGCAGCGCGTCGTCGAGCTCGACGTCCGACAGCGCGCTGACCGCGACGAGCAGGGCGTGGCTCACCCGGATGCCGCCGGCGGCGGCGATGCGCAGCACCCGCTGCGTCTCCTCGGGGAGCCGCTCCACGGAGCCGATGATCAGGTCGTGCAGGGAGTCGGGGAAGGTGCAGTCGCCGCCGCACTCCATCAGCGCCTCGACGAACAGCGGGATGCCCTCGCTGCGCTGGAAGACCTTGTCGATCAGGGCGAACTCGGGCGCGGTGCCGAGGATGCCGGCCATCTGGGCGGCCACCTCGGACCGGGTGAGCCGGGGCAGGTCCATCCGGAGGACCCCGTCCAGCCGGCCGAGCTCGGCGAGCACCGGCCGGAGCGGGTGCTGGCGGTGGAGCTCGTCGGAGCGGTAGGTGAGGACCATCAGCACGGGAGCGGTGCGGAGGTTCCGGCTGAGGAAGGCGATCAGGTCGCGGCTGGAGCTGTCGGCCCAGTGGACGTCCTCGATGAGGAGGATCACCGGATGGCGCTCCGCGAGCCGTTCCAGCAGGGTGAGGATCTGTTCGAAGAGCCGGGCGCGGGCGGTGTCGCTCTCCGTGTCGCCGCTCGGCTCGCCGAACTCGGGGAGCAGCCGGGCCAGGTCGCGCGCCCCGCCCTCGGGGAGCAGGGCCGCGACCACCTCGGCGCCGCACTCGCGGACGAGCTGGCGGATCGCCGCGGTGAACGGCGCGTAGGCGAGGCCCTCGGTCGACAGCTCCACGCAGCCCCCGTTGAGCACGTGGGCGCCGTCGGCCGTGGCCCGTTCCGCGAAACACCCGATCAGCCGTGACTTGCCGACGCCCGCCTCGCCACCGAGCAGCACGGTCACCGCCGCGTCCTTCCGGGCCTGCTCGAACGCCTCGGTCAGGTCCGCGAGCTCCCGCTCCCGCCCCACGAAGACGGGACTTACCGCCCGACCCACCATGTCTGCCAGCATGTCATGCCTTAAAGGTGTGATCTCCTTATTTTTCGCTCGGTGAAATCGGCGGTTCAGGGGGGCAGTGAGGCCCGGCCGGGCAGATGGGAGCGGCCGGGCTCTCGGGGCGGGGTCATGCCGGGATGATCTTGCCGAAGAAGCCCCGGCGGCGCTTCTCGGAAGAGTGGGCCTTCCTGTCCTCCTGCGCCTCGCGGGCGCGGCGGTAGCTGTCCGCCTCCTCGCGGAGCTCGGTGGTCCGGTGGGCGATCATCTCAAGGTGGAGCTCGGGACCCATGAGGGTTCCTCTCTGGTGTGGCGCCTCGCGGCGCGCTTTCCTTACAGACTCAAGATTCGTCCTAAGGCCCCCGGTCCCACATCGGGAGGATGTCCTATCTCCCGGACGCTTCTCGCCCCCGCACTACCTAGATCACGCCTAGGCCGTCCCGGCACTACCTAGACGGCGCCGATTCGCCTCTCCGGCAGGGCCCCGGTCCCTGTGTGTCCCCCGGAACGGCCCCGCGTCACCGCCGGGCCCCCGGGCGACAGGGCGCTCCCGCGCGGGGGCGGTCGGCGGATGTTGACGAAAACCGGCGGGGCCGCTGGGCAGGGTCCAGTTTGGAAGTAATCACACCAGTAGGCATGCTGGAGAGGTGTCAACTATGACGACCTCGCTCACCGACGTGGCAACGTCCAACGTCGCGCTGCGAAGCTTCCTGCACGGCCTGCCCGGTGTCGACCGCGTGGGTGCCGACCAGCGCGCCGCGACGCTCGGCACCCGATCCATCAAGACCACGGCCAAGGCCCGGGCCATCGACCTCGCCATCGGCATGGTGGACCTGACGACCCTGGAGGGCGCCGACACCCCGGGTAAGGTCCGCGCGATGTGCGCCAAGGCCGTCCACCCCGACCCGGCCGACCCCTCCGTGCCCAAAGTGGCCGCGGTGTGCGTCTACCCCGACATGGTCGCCGAGGCCGCGGCGGCCGTGAAGGGCTCCGGTGTCAAGGTGGCCAGTGTCGCGACCGCCTTCCCCAGCGGGCGCTCCTCGCTCGACGTCAAGATCGCCGACACCACTTTCGCGGTGGCGGCCGGCGCCGACGAGATCGACATGGTCATCGACCGGGGCGCGTTCCTCTCGGGTGACTACCTCAAGGTCTTCGAGGAGATCGTCGCGATCAAGGCCGCGTGCGGCGACGCCCACCTGAAGGTGATCCTGGAGACCGGCGAGCTGTCCACGTACGACAACGTGCGCCGCGCGTCCTGGCTGGCCATGCTCGCCGGGGGCGACTTCATCAAGACCTCCACCGGAAAGGTGCAGCCCGCCGCGACCCTCCCCGTGACGCTGGTCATGCTGGAGGCGGTCCGCGACTTCCTGGCCGCGACCGGCCGCAAGGTCGGGGTGAAGCCCGCGGGCGGCATCAAGACCACCAAGGACGCGATCAAGATGCTCGTCCTGGTCAACGAGACCGTCGGAGACGGCTGGCTCGACCCCGACTGGTTCCGGCTCGGCGCCTCCAGCGTCCTCAACGACCTGCTGATGCAGCGCCAGAAGCTGGCCACCGGCAGGTACGCGGGTCCCGACTACTTCACTCTCGACTAAGGCGTTCACATGTTTGAGTACGCACCGGCGCCCGAGTCGCGTGACGTCGTCGACATCAGGCCGTCCTACGGCCTGTTCATCGGCGGCGAGTGGGTCGACTCCCAGGGTGAGAACCGCAACAAGACCGTCAACCCGGCCTCCGAGGAGGTCCTGGCGGAGGTCGCCTGGGCCACCGAGGCCGATGTCGACCGGGCGGTCCAGGCCGCCCGCAAGGCGTTCGGCGTCTGGTCGGCGATGCCCGGCTCGGAGCGGGCCAAGTACCTGTTCCGGATCGCGCGCATCATCCAGGAGCGCTCGCGCGAGCTGGCCGTGCTGGAGTCCCTGGACAACGGCAAGCCGATCCGCGAGTCCCGCGACGTGGACCTGCCCCTGGTGGCGGCCCACTTCTTCTACTACGCCGGCTGGGCCGACAAGCTCGGCTACGCCGGGTACGGTCCCAGCCCGCGCCCGCTCGGGGTGGCCGGCCAGGTCATCCCGTGGAACTTCCCGCTGCTCATGCTCGCGTGGAAGATCGCTCCCGCGCTGGCCTGCGGCAACACGGTCGTCCTCAAGCCCGCGGAGACCACCCCGCTGACCGCGCTGCTGTTCGCGGAGATCTGCGCGCAGGCCGACCTGCCGCCCGGCGTGGTCAACATCGTGACCGGCGCGGGCGAGACCGGCGCCGCCCTGGTGAACCACCCCGACGTGAACAAGGTGGCCTTCACCGGCTCCACCGAGGTCGGCCGCCAGATCGCCAGGTCGGTCGCGGGCACCGGCAAGAAGGTCACCCTGGAACTCGGCGGCAAGGCCGCGAACATCGTCTTCGAGGACGCCGCGCTCGACCAGGCCGTCGAGGGCATCGTCAACGGGATCTTCTTCAACCAGGGCCACGTCTGCTGCGCGGGCTCCCGGCTGCTGGTGCAGGAGTCGATCGAGACGGAGCTGCTCGACGCGCTGAAGCGGCGGCTCGGCACCCTCCGGCTGGGCGACCCGCTGGACAAGAACACCGACATCGGCGCGATCAACTCCGCGGCCCAGCTCGCCAAGATCCGCGAGCTGTCCGACCTGGGGGAGGCCGAGGGCGCCGAGCGCTGGTCCCCGGCCTGCTCGCTGCCCGACAAGGGCTTCTGGTTCCCGCCGACCATTTTCACCGGCGTCGCCCAGTCGCACCGGATCGCCCGCGAGGAGGTCTTCGGCCCGGTCCTGTCCGTGCTGACCTTCCGCACCCCGGCCGAGGCGGTGGAGAAGGCCAACAACACCCCGTTCGGCCTGTCGGCGGGCGTGTGGACGGAGAAGGGCTCGCGGATCCTGTGGATGGCGGACAAGCTCCGCGCCGGCGTCGTCTGGGCCAACACCTTCAACCGGTTCGACCCCACCTCGCCGTTCGGCGGCTACAAGGAGTCCGGATACGGGCGCGAGGGCGGACGGCACGGGCTGGAGGCGTATCTCGATGTGTGAGCATCACAGGGCCAGACGCCGTCCCCGCCGTGCCCAGAGCACCCGGGGCCACGGCTTCGCCCGCGCCGGACGGCCGGTGCTGCGGGGCTGGTTCGCCCACCGGTGCGGCGTGAGCCGCTGCGGTCAGATCTTCGTGCCGGCCCGGCTGGCGCAGCAGGAGAGCTCGTGGAGAGGGCTGGGAAATGAGTAAGGCGGAGCGGCCGGGCCGGGCGCGGGCGGGCAAGCAGGCGGGTGCCCCCGCGGCGGACGGTACGGGCGAGGGCGCCGGGAACCGTACCGGCGAGGACGAGGCAAGCCGCGGGCCCGCGCGGCTCGCCGTGCGCAAGACGTACAAGCTGTACATCGGCGGGGCGTTCCCGCGCTCCGAGAGCGGAAGGTCCTACGCCGTGGCCTCCTCCAGGGGCGACTTCCTCGCCAACGCGTCCAAGGCCTCCCGCAAGGACGCCCGCGACGCGGTGACGGCCGCGCGCAAGGCCTTCGGCGGCTGGTCGGGCGCCACCGCGTACAACCGGGGGCAGATCCTCTACCGCGTCGCCGAGATGCTGGAGGGCCGCCGGGCCCAGTTCGTCGCCGAGCTGGCGGAGGCCGGGACGAGGAAGGCCGGGGAGGTCGTGGACGCGGCCGTCGACCGGCTGGTCTGGTACGCCGGGTGGTCCGACAAGATCGCCGCCGTCGCCGGATCCTCCAACCCGGTCGCCGGGCCCTATTTCAACATCTCCTCGCCGGAGCCGACCGGCGTGGTCGCGGTGGTCGCCCCCGACGAGCCGCTGCTGGGGCTCGTCTCGGTGATCGCCCCGGTGATCGTCACGGGCAACACCTGCGTCGTGATCGCGAGCGAGCGGGCCCCGCTGCCCTCGATCACCCTGGCCGAGGTGCTCGCCACCTCGGACCTGCCCGGCGGGGTGGTGAACATCCTCACCGGCTCGGTCGCCGAGATCGCCCCCTGGCTGGCCGCGCACATGGACGTCAACGCCCTCGACCTCACCGGGGTCGCCGACGAGGGCCTGGCGGTCGCGTGCGAGGAGGCGGCGGCGGAGAACCTCAAGCGCGTCTTCCGCCCCGCGGCGACCGACTGGTCCGCAGACCCCGGCACCAGGCGCCTGACGGCCTTCCTGGAGACCAAGACCGTCTGGCACCCCACCGGCGTCTGACGCGCCCGGCCTGCCGCGCGCCGGGCCCCGCCAGGCCCGCCCCGCGGGCTCCGGCGCGCCGGGCTCCACGGCGTCCGGTCCATGACGCCTGGTCCGCCGGGTCCGGCGCGCCAGGCGTCGCCACGCCCGGCCTGCCACGTCCGGCCCCGCCGGGCCTGGTGGGGCCGGTGGTCAGGTGAGCGGGGCGTGACGGGTCCAGGGGTGGGCGGCCTCGAGCTGGCCGGCCAGAGCCAGGAGCTGTGCCTCGCCGCCCGGTGCCGCGACGAGCTGGACCCCGATCGGCATGCCGTTGGAGTGCCTGCCGTACGGGACGTTCATGGCCGGCCAGCCGGCCATGTTCCACGCGGCGGTGGCGGGTGCGTACGCCAGGTTGACGCGGACGTTGGCCAGCAGCCCCCGGCGGCCCCAGCGCTCGGCGGGCGGCGGCACGGCGGCGAGCGTCGGGGTGACGAGCACGTCGGCGTTCCCGAACCACTGGTCGGCGCCGTACGCGCGCCAGCGGTCGCGGCCCGCCGCGCCGTCCGCCCCGAACCTGGCGAGCAGCCGGCCCATCCTCGCCAGGGACCTGGTGCGCCGTTCCAGCCCGCGCGGGTCGAGGCCCTCGACGTCGCCCCTGGCGCACGCGAACCAGGTGGCCACGGCGGCGGCGCCGACCCGGAGGGACATCCGCTCGGCGTGGTCCACCACGGTGTGCCCCGCCGCGCCCAGCGCCTCCGCCGCCCCGGTCACCGCCCGCTGGAACTCGGCGTCCACCGAGAGTCCCGGCGGCAGCGGCATCGGCGCGACCGCGACCCGCAGCCTCAGCGGCTCCGACAGGGTGAGCCCGCCCGGATAGTCGTCGATGGCGCGGCCCACGCCCAGGGCCTCGCTCTCCCCGGGCGTCGCCAGCGACATGTCGCCCGCCATGACGGCGAGGGCGAGGGCGAGGTCGGCCACGGTGGTGGCCAGCGGCCCGTTCTCCGACATCCCGTACCAGTCGTGCTCCGGCGGCGGGACCAGCCCGTGTCCCGGCTTGATCGAGAGCAGGCCGCAGCAGGCGGCGGGGATGCGCAGCGAGCCCAGCCCGTCGTTGCCGTGGGCCAGCGGTACCATCCCCGCCGCCACGGCCGCCGCGCTCCCGCCCGAGGAGCCGCCGGGGGTGCGGCTCGGATCCCACGGGTTGCGGGTGACGCCGTACACGCTGTCGGAGAATCCGGCCAGGCACAGCTCCGGCACGTTGGTGATGCCGACGACCACCGCGCCCGCCGCCCTCAGCCTGGCGACCACGGGGTGATCCTCGTCCGCGGGCACGTCGGACGTCGCCGCCGAACCGTTGCGCGACGCCTCCCCGCGGGTCGCGACATTGTCCTTGATCGCGATCGGCACCCCGGCGAGCGGCAGCCCGGACAGGTCCTCCCGCTCCTGCAGGGCCCGCGCGTCGGCCAGCGCCCGCTCGGCGAGGACCACGCGGAACGCCCCGACCCGCCCGTCGCGCTCGGCGATGGCGTCGAGGTGCTCGGCGACCACCACGGGTGCCGTGACCTTCCCCCGTCGCACGGCCTCCGCGATCTCCACTGCGGAACTTCCCACCCACGACATGCACCGAGTGTGGTCTGGCGAATGCGTAAGGGGAAGCGCCCCACGTCTCAATCAGATGACTTGTCCGGCTCATCGGCGTTATTTCGCCCGGCGTGACCGGGCTTCCGGCCCGCCGGAGTCAGCGGCGGGGGTTGGTACGGCGGGTGGCGGTGGCCGACAGGGGATCGTCGGGCCAGGGATGCCGGGGATAGCGCCCGCGGAGCTCGGCGCGGACCGCGCGGTAGCCCTCGCGCCAGAAGGAGGCCAGGTCGGCGGTGACGGCGGCCGGGCGGCCCGCGGGGGAGAGCAGGTGGATCACCAGCGGGACCCCGGCGACGCGCGGGGCCTCGGCCCAGCCGAACAGCTCCTGCACCTTGGCCGCCAGCACCGGCCGCTCGCCCGAGTAGTCGATCCTGACACGCGACCCGCTCGGCACCTCGACCCGTTCCGGGGCCACCTCGGCCAGCCGGGCGTTCCACGGGACCAGGCGGTGCAGCGCGGAGACCACGTCGAGGCGCTCCAGGTCCGACCGGCGGCGGGCTCGCGACAGCTCGGGCTCCAGCCAGCGGTCGGCCGCGCCGATCAGCGCGTCGTCGTCGGTCGCGGGCCACGGGTCGCCGAGCGTGCGGCGGCAGAAGGCCAGCCGCTCGCGCAGGGCCACGGCCTCGGGCGTCCAGCGCAGGATCGACAGGCCCTCCGCGCGCAGGCCCTCCAGGACGGCGGGCCGCACGTCGGCGCCGCGGAGCGCGCCGCTGGACAGCTCGATCGCGCCCAGCCGCTCCACCCGCCGCGCCGACACGTCGCCGCGCCGCCCTCCCGGCGGGATGTGCCAGGTGATCTCCTCACCGGAGCCGTACAGGGAGGCCGCGGCGAACCTGGCGATCTCCTCGTCGATCACCACCGCCTGCCTGATCCTGGCGGACGCCGCTCCGGTGGGCCGGTCGGCGACCGCGACGGCCAGCCACTCCGCCGTCTCCAGCCGCGACCCGCGCGGCAGCTCCGCGGCCGTTCCCGAGGCCATCAGGTACGAGCCGCCGCGCCGCCGCGCCACCCGCTCCGGGTAGGCCAGCGCCACGACCGTCCCGGCCACGGCGTCGTCGCTCCCGGCCGTCTCGCCGTTCCCCGGCCGGACGGCACCGCCCGCCGTCCGGCCCGTACGCCGGGCGGTGCCGGGCACGGCCCGCGCCAGGCGTCCCGCCTCCTGGCGCCAGCGGGCGGAGAAACCGTCACCGCCCCGGCGCGCGGAGCGCCAGACCGCCACCAGGTCGTCGCCCGCGTCCCTGGGCAGTTGCTCCGACAGCAGCGCCACCACCTCGGCGGCCCGGGACCCTGCGCCGATCCCGTCCGTGCCGGCGTCGATCAGGGCCCGCGCCAGGCGCGGATGGACCCCGACCCCGGCCATCCGCCGTCCCCGGTCGGTCACCCGGCCCACGGGGGGAAGGCCCGGCGAGTGCTCCGGCGCGCCCGGTGGCCGCGGCGTGCCGGGAGAGTCCAACGCGCCCAGGGCGTACAGGGTGCGGCGGGCGGCGTCCATCGCGGCGGCCGGCGGCGCGTCGAGCAGGGCCAGGCCGGTGGCGGCCGGATCGCCCCAGCAGGCGACCTGGAGGGCGAAGCCGGTCAGGTCGGCGAGCGCGATCTCGGGTCGCGCGTGCTCGGGCAGCCGGTCGTGCTCGGCCCGCGACCAGCACCGGTAGACCACGCCCGGCGCCTCGCGGCCCGCCCGCCCCGCCCGCTGGGTGGCCGAGGCCCTGGACGCGCGGACGGTGGTGAGCGAACCGAGACCGCGCGCGTGGTCGGTACGGGGCTCCCTGGCCAGGCCGGAGTCGACCACGATCCGCACGCCCGGCACGGTCAGGCTCGACTCGGCGACCGAGGTGGCGAGCACCACCCTCCTCCCGTCGCCCGGGGAAAGGACCGCGTCCTGGACGCGGGCCGGGGCCTGGCCGTGCACCTGGAGGACCTCGACGCCGGGGAGCATCGCGGCCACCCGGCCGATCTCGCCGACGCCCGGCAGGAAGCAGAGCACGTCCCCCTCGTGCTCGGCCAGCGCGCGCCGTACGACACCGGCGACGTGGGCCAGGAACGCCGGGTCCACCCGCATGCCGTGGGGCGGTGCGATGGTCCCGGCGGGCGGTGCCCAGACGGGCGTGACCGGGTGCATGGTGCCGGAGGCGTGCACGATCGGCGCGGGTTCACCGGGTTCACCGGGTTCACCGGGTTCACCGGGTTCACCGGGTTCACCGGAGGCATCGGAGGGGACGGCGTCGCCGGGGGAGCCGAGGAGACGGGCCCAGGGGGCGGCGTCGGCGGTGGCGGAGGTGGCGACGATCCGCAGGTCGGGGCGGAGCGCGGCGCGGACGTCGAGGAGGAACGCCAGCGCGGTGTCGGCGTCCAGGTGGCGCTCGTGGCACTCGTCGAGCAGGACCGCGTCCACGCCTTCGAGCTCGGGGTCGCGCTGGAGCCGCTGCAGGAGGACTCCCGTGGTGACGACCTCGACGACCGTTCTCGGACCCACCCTGCGCTCGCCGCGTATCGAGAACCCGACCTCCGCCCCCACCTCGGACTCCAGCAGCCACGCCATCCGCCTCGCCGCCGCCCGTACCGCCATCCGCCTCGGCTCGGCCACGATCACCCGCCTGGGCGCCGAGCCGTCGAGGAGCCCGGCCAGCGCGAGCGGGACGAGCGTGGTCTTGCCGGTGCCGGGGGGAGCGGTGAGCACGGCGACGCCCCGCCCGTCCAGCGCCGCGAGCAACTCGGGCAGAACGTGACGTACGGGCAGGCCGGACCAGTCGGAACGCACCCGTCCAGTGTCCCCGAGTCCGGTACCGGGTGGGACGCCGCCCGGGACGGCCGATTCCCGGCCTCGTCCCGTTGAGTGGGAAAGCGACGCCGACGAGTGCGGGGGCCTCAAGGCCGGATGCGAGCAGGCCGTCACGAGCGTCTTCGGGGAATGCACCACGCTGCCGCGGCCCAGCGTCATCCTCGGTCCGCACGAGTACGTCGGCCGCATCCCCTGGTGGCTGTCGCGGATCCATGCCGGCGGCGAGGTTCTGGCGCCCGGCCGCCCCGAGTGGCCCATCCAGCCGATCGACGTCCGCGACGTCGCGGCCTGCGCGCCGGACGTTGCTGAACGGAACCTCGCGGGGTCCTCGACCTGGCCGCGCCGATCGGACACTCCACGTTTGGGGCGTTCCTGGGCGCGTGCCACGACGTGGCCGGCGGCTCGGCCGAACAGTCGGCGCTCTCATTGCTCTGTCAGCACATGAGCAATCTCGTCGGCAAGCGCTGGGTTGGTGGCTGCGATGAACATCTGGCGCCGATCCATCGCCTCGGCGATATCGCCCAAGGTATCGAGCTGGTAGTTCAGTGAGATGGGCTTGCCCTGGAGGTCGATGACGGTCCCGCCGGCCGCGCTGAGGATGTAGTGGCCTGGGGCCAGGTCCCATATTGCGAAGCCCTTTGAGAACTCGATCGTCGCGTCCGTGAAGCCGGCAGCGACATGGCACAAGCTGACGGAGCCGAAGTCCACACCGATACGGCCACGGCTGTTCCCGTTGCCGGCAGGCTGGTTCAGTTTCTCGATCAGGCGGTTCTGCTGGGCCAGTGCCTGAAAGCGGTCGGGCTTCATCAGGAAGTTGGTGATGAGGGCTTCCTGTACGGGCACGGCTTGCCTCGGCCGGAGGGGATGAGTGACGCCGTTCTGCTCACGCAGGAACGCGTGATCCTGGCCGGCCTCGTCACGGGCCGCGGTGTAGATCTGGAGGTGGTGGAAGATGTCACCCACCACGGCCGCGATCGGACGTGCGAGGCTTCGCGAGTAGACCATGACGTGCGTGTAGCCGTAGAGGGAACGAACAGCCATCTCGCTCGTGTCCAGCGGATCCACGAGGACGCACAGGTCGGGGTCAGGGTCGTCGCCTATGACCTGCGGGTCGGCCTCTTCGCTGGCGTAGACGAAGGACGGGAAGATCTCTGAGAGCAGTTCCCGATAGCGGTCGTGGAGGAGCAGGTCGTAGTCGGACAGGAAGTTGCCGGTGTGCCGGGCGTTCGTGCGGTCGGCGTGCTTGCCCGAGAGGGCAGCGCCGATGAGCTGAGGGCGAATCTCACTGATCAGCGTGGATACCAGGGTTGTGAGATCTTCGGCGATGCTCGGAAGCTGGGCCTCGGGCACTGCATGTACCTCCGTTGTCAGCGTAACTCCAAGGGTGGTTCGATCCCCGGAAACGATGGGTTGCATGACTTGCAGGCCGACGACGGCCGCCAACCCCGAGCAGACGCTTCATGACGACGTCGGGATCTACACCCAGTACATGACGCCCGATCTCATCGAGGCGATCGCCTACCGGGGCGCCGACCCCGCTGACGATCCGCGCTGGGCGGAGTCCGGCGCCGCTACCCACGAGGAGTACGCCCGGTGGGCTCAGCACTGCTGCGGGATGGCTGACCTCCAGATGATCCTCGACCACCGTGACGGCTACGCGCCGCCGATGATGGAGCTGCTGCGCGGGGTGCTGCCCTACGGCGGCTACGTCGAAGACGGCCAGGGCCGGATCAAGGGCCTGTACTACCAGCCGTTCGCCGACTACGTCCGCGCTGAGCACAGCCTGGACGCGACCGTCCATCCGCACCTGACCATGCAGGAGATCCCCGGCTTACTGGCGGCCGGGTGCTTGGTGATGGCCTCGGTTCACAAGGAGATCCGCCGCCCCGATCTGCCCGCGCCCGGCCGGGGCGGCCACCTGGTCCTGCTCACCGGCCACGACCATGGGCTGATTCACCTGCATAATCCCTCCGGCCACACGCCCGGCGCTCGCCGGGCGAGCCTGCCCGTCGACGTGTTCGAAACGTTCTTCGGTGGCCGTGGCATCGCCTTGCTCGCGTGCTGGAACAAGCCATGGGAATCAAGGTATTGATCTCGGTGGACATGGAGGGCATCGCCGGGATCGTTCACCCTGCGGAGACCACCCCGGAACGCTACGACTATGAACGTGGTCGGCGATTGATGACGGCAGCGGCCAACGCCGTGGTGGCGGGGCTGATTGGTGCCGAGCCGACAGCCGAGGTGCTGGTGGCCGACTCCCACGGCTCCTACCGCAACATCCTGCCCGAGGAACTCGACCAGCGAGCCCGGCTGATCCGTGGCAAACCTCGTGAAATGGGCATGCTGGCGGGCTTGGAAGTGGGAGCCCAGGTAGCGATGTTCGTGGGGTACCACGCCCGCGCGGGTGCCAGTGGCGCCGTACTCGCTCACACCATCGCCGATGCCATCCTTGACGTCCGCATCAACGGCCGCTCGTACGGCGAGATCGGAATCAACGCCCTGTTGGCGGGCTCATACGGCGTACCCGTCGTGCTGGCCAGCGGAGATGAGGCCGCATGCGACGAGTTCAGCGCGCTGGCGCCCCGGGCCGTCACCGTGCCGGTCAAACGAGGCCTCGGCCAGCACGCGGCCGACACTCTTCACCCACAGGAGGCACAAGACCGCTTGCGTCAAGGCGCCGGCCAGGCGATGCAACTCCATGCCGACAATCCGCCGACCCTGGTTTCTCAACCGCTGCAGGTCGAGGTCGATCTACATCAGCCACGCTCGGCAGACCTTTCCGCCCTCATTCCCGGCGTCACCAGAAGCGGGCGCACCGTTGTCTTCACCGCCGAGACCATGACAGCCGCCTACGGCATGCTCCAACTCATCGCCCTGCTCACACAGATCGGACCGTGAGCGGGAGCGGCGGCTAACGGTGACGGGGGACACGGCCGGGGGTTCGCGCCTGCGGTGGTGTTCGTCGTGCTGGGCGGGGGAATGATCCCTCTGTGATCGGTCTGACCGCTATGTTCCTCACCGCTGTGACCGCCTACCAACACGCCGCCCGGCTGCGGGCGGACGACCGGCAGCCTCCCGCCGGAGCCGGGCTTGCTTCGGGGAGTGGCGCCTCGCGGCGGTCGCCGAGGGGGGCCGCAGGGCCGCCCGCGGAGGGCGTCCGTGAAGTCCGTGGAGCCCGTGAAGGTCAGGAGCCCGTGAAGGCAGGGAAAGCCGGGAAAGCCGGGAAAGTTCGTGAGGTCCGGGACCGGGGAGCCCCGCCCGCCACCGTGTGATCCATAACGCGGAGGCGAAGAGTGTGTCTCGGGAACATGTCAAATGGGTTACGACGGTTTTAACGTGCGCTGGTAAGGGCCGGTGATACGGGTCACAGGGCCACAAAGGAGCACGTCATGACCGCATCCCTTCCCGCGGGTCTACTCCGCATCCTTCTCACCCTGTCGCTCGGACTGCTCGGACTGCTCGGACTGCTCGGCGCGGCGACCGCGACGACGTCTCCCGCGCGAGCCGCGTCACTCGTCCAGGTCGGCTCGTTCGGCAGCAACCCGGGCAACCTCACCATGTTCAGCTACCGTCCCGACGGATCGACCGCCGGGCGCCCGCTGGTCGTCCTGCTGCACGGCTGCCAGCAGAACGCGAGCGGCTACTTCGCCAACTCGGGATGGCGCAAGTACGCCGACCAGTCGGGATTCACCCTCGTCCTGGCGCAGACCAGTAGCGCGAACAACGGGTTGAGCTGCTTCAACTGGTTCGAGACCGCCGATACCACCCGGGGCCAGGGCGAGGCCGCCTCGATCCGCGCGATGGTCGCCTACGCGGTCTCCACCTACGGGACCGACCCGGCGCGCGTCTACGTCTCCGGCCTGTCGGCGGGCGGGGCCATGTCGGCCGTCATGCTCGCCACGTACCCGGACGTCTTCGCGGGCGGTTCGATCGGGGCCGGGCTGGCGTACCGGTGCGCCACCAGCATCCTCCAGGCCTCCCCCTGCCAGCGCGGTCCGGTCAGCAAGACCCCGCAGCAGTGGGGCGACCTGGTACGCGGCGCCCACTCCGGCTACTCGGGACCGTACCCGCGCGTCGCGATCTGGCAGGGAACGGCCGACCCCACCGTCGTCCCGGTCAACGCCGCCCAGCTGCGCGACCAGTGGACGAACGTGCGGGGCGTCTCGCAGAGCCCCACCTCCACGCGGAGCCTCACCGGCGGCACCTCGCTGAAGGTGTACGGGAACGACGTGGTGCGCGTGTACGAGATCGCCGGCATGGGACACGGCCTGCCGATCGATCCCGGCGGCGCCGCCGACCAGTGCGGCAGCGCGGCGGCGTACTTCCTCGACACCATCTGCTCGGCCTACCACGACGCGCAGTTCTTCGGCCTGACCGGTGGCACGCAGCCGACCCCGAACCCGACCGTCACGCCGACCCCGACCCCGACCCCCACCCCGACGGTGCCCCAGACCTGCGTCAGGGCGAGCAACTACGCCCACACCGTCGCCGGACGGGCCTACCAGTCCGGCGGCTACACCTACGCCAACGGGTCCAACAACGCCATGGGCCTGTGGAACACCCTCATCACGCACGGTCTCAAGCAGACCGGTCCCAACCACTGGGTCGTCGCCGACAGCGAGTGCTAGCGAGCCCGCGGACGGCGGGAACCCGAACGCGACCGACCGGTCGATCAGCCGGCCGGTCGCGTTCGTTCGCGACATCGCCCGCGTCGCGGGCGCGCACCGGCCGATGCGCCTCGGTGTATCCACGGCGCGTGCGACCATCCCGCGCCGATCGAGGACGAAACCATCCGCGATCATCGACCCCGGCCGGAATCGAGGGCTACGGGCGCGAGGCGTATCGCAGGGACTCGGCGGCGGTGAACAGGGAGGCTCCCAGAAGGACGACGTCCTTCAGCAGGAACTGGCCCGCGAGGGAGAGCTTCGGCTCCCCGCGCCTTTCCTGCCAGGCCTCCGGCGTGGTGATCAGGAAGCTGAGCGTGGTGGTGAACATCCCCGCCGCCGCCAGGCTGCCGAGCGCCGAGGCCCTGGGGGCGAACGACTTCGCTGCGATCAGCGATCCGATGACGATCTCCGCCACGCCGATGAGCCTGGCCAGCCGCTGTTCACCGAGCTTGGTGGCAAGTCGCGAGAACGGCGGACTCGAGGTGATCAAGGGGCGGATGTTCTCGACCTCGTAGTCTTCGAACTTGAGCCGCCCGATCACCACCAGGTTGAGCGCCAGCCCGAAACGAAGCGTCGAGGCCCCCGCGATCTGGAGATTGCAGGCGGTCGTGGGTCGCGTTCTCATACAGGTATCCCCTCGCATGGTGCGTCGCGAATGTCCTGCGTGTGCCCAGTCTACGCCGGGCTGTATTCAGCGGCGCCGGGCAGGACCGCATGCCGGCCGGGGAGTGCGGGGGCATCGGCCCACGAGCCGATGGAGCGCTCCGTCATCTCGATCGTTCCGGTGTGCCGGCACCTGCCGGCACACCCGGCTCGTCACCGGCGTCGGGAGTCAGATGGTGTCGCCGATGGCGCGGGCGGCGTTGATCAGGCCGATGTGGCTGAAAGCCTGCGGGAAGTTGCCGAGGGGCTCCCCGGTGGCCGAGTCGACCTCCTCGGCGAGCAGACCGACGTCGTTGGCGTACGACGCGGCGGTCTCGAACGCCCTCCTGGCCGCGGCGCCCTGCCCCATGAGGGCCAGGGCCTGCGCGAGCCAGAAGGTGCACAGCAGGAACGTGCCCTCCTGGCCGGGGAGCCCGTCGGCGGCGTGGTAGCGGTGCACCAGGCCTCGATCGTCGGTCAGGTGGGTGGCGATGGCGTGCACGGTGGACCGCACCCGCGGATCGTCCGGGGAGAGGAACCCGACCATGGGCATCACCAGCACGGCGGCGTCGAGGTCGGTGCCGTCGAACGTCTGGGTGAAGGCACCCGCGCGCTCGTTCCAGCCCTGAGCCAGGATCGCGGCGCGGATCTCCTCGCGAGTGCTCGTCCAGTCGGCGATCCGGGCGTCGGCCCCCAGCATCGGGGCCAGCGCGATGGCCCGGTCCAGTCCCACCCAGCACATCAGCTTGGAGTGCGTGAAGTGGCGGCCGGACCCGCGGATCTCCCACAGGCTCTGGTCCGGCTCTCGCCAGCGACGGGCGGCGGTCTCAGCCACCCCGACCAGAAAAGCGCAGGTGAACGGGTCGAGAGGGCCGGTGTCGCAGTAGACCTGATGGGCCGCGTCGAGCAGCTCCCCGTAAACGTCGATCTGGCGTTGGCGCCAGGCGTCGTTGCCGACCCGCACCGGCGCGCTGCCCCGCCAGCCGCGCAGGTGCGGCAGGTGCCGTTCGCTCAGATCGCGCTCGCCGCCCACGCCGTACATGATCTGCAGGTCGACGCCCCGGTCGAGCTGGGTGGCACAGGCGTTGGCGAGGAAAGTGAAAAAGGCGGTCTCCTCGATCTCGCAGGTGGCGGTGGACAGGGCCTGCAGGGTGAAGCTGGCGTCCCGGATCCAGGTGTAGCGGTAGTCCCAGTTCCGCTCCCCGCCGATGCTCTCGGGCAGGGAGGTGGTGGCCGCGGCCACGATGGCCCCGGTGGGGGAGTACGTCATCGCACGCAGCACCCGGCCACTCTGGTTCACCTGTTCACGCCACGGGCCTTCGTAGTCGGCGTGATGCCGTGACCAGGAGCGCCAGCCCGAGACGGTGTCCTTCGCCCGGCGCGCGATGTACGGGGGAGTGCGGCACAACGGGTCGGGCGCCCACGCCCAGCCGGCCTGCAGGGCGAACCCCAGGCTCTGTCCGGCGCGCAGGGTGACGGCGGTGTCCGCGACCGAGCCGCTCACCCGCAGCTCGACGGGGCTGGACAGGGCGAGGACGTTGGCCCCGCCACGCGAGATCAGGCCGCCTCGGACAGGCTGCATCAGGGGGTGGACGAGCCCGAACTCGGGTCGCGGCACGTACGCCATCTCCACGGGCACGCGACCTTCGACGCAGGTCACCTGACGCAGGAGCAGGCCGGGCGAGGACGCGCCCAGCGAGTGCCCGCGTTCCCGGCTGCCCAGGGCGAGCGCATCGAGGAGCACCACGGTTCCGTCCCGGCCGCGGAAGGTGGTCTCGAGCACCAGGGTGTGCTCCAGATACCGGCGGGTGACCTCGGTGGGGCCGGTGGGGCGGATCGACCAGTATCCGGCGTCCTCGTCGAGCAGCCGGGCGAAGAGCGCCGGACTGTCGAATCGCGGCAGGCACAGCCAGTCCACCGAGCCGTCGGAGGTGACCAGCGCGGCGGATCGGCAGTCCGACAGCAGGGCGTAGTCGTTGATCGGTCGCGTACTCAATGGGCACCTCGTCCCTCCCCCGGGAAGGATCGTGGAGTTCGCGGCGAGCCAGGCGGTTCGGGTGGCCCGGGTGGTTCGGGCGGGCGGGGGGCGGAGGGGCTCTGCCCTGTTTCTTCCCGCTTTTCACCAAGACCGTTCACTTGACGAGCGAAATTCTTTTCCCGGGCGAGGAGATGGCCAAGAAGGGCGCGGTGACGGCCGGCCCCTCCGGACCAGCCGTGATCATTTGGCGGACAGGCTCTAGGCCGAGGGGTCGAGGACCCCGAAGCTCACCAGGGCGATGATGATGATCCCGAGGGCGATCCGGTAGATCACGAAGCCGGTGAAGCGGTGGGTGCTGATGTACTTCAGGAACCACGAGACCGCCAGGTAGCCCACGATGAACGAGATCACGGTGGACAGGATCGTGGGGCCCCATTCGGGCGCCGCACCCTCGCCGATCTTGAACAGCTCCAGGAAGCCCGCGCCCAGCACGGCCGGGATGGCGAGCAGGAAGGAGTACTTCGCGGCCTCCTCGCGGCGGTAGTCCAGCAGCAGCCCGGCGCTGATGGTGCCGCCGGAGCGGGACACGCCGGGGATCAGGGCGAGCGACTGGGCGAAGCCGTAGATCAGGGCGTGGGTGAAGCTGAGGTGCCGCTCCAGGGTGAGCCTGTTGCGGGCGGTGTGGTCGGCGAACCACAGGATCAGTCCGAAGACGATCAGCGTCGTGCCGATCAGGCGCAGGTCGCGGAAGGCGCCCTCGATGGAGTCCTTGAAGAGCAGGCCGAGCACCACGATCGGGATGGTGCCGACGATGACGTACCAGCCCATCCGGGCGGCGTAGTGGCCGCGCAGGTCGGGGGTCCACAGGGAGCGGGTCCAGGTGGAGATGATCTCCCAGATCTCCTTGCGGAAGTAGATGACCACCGCGGCCTCGGTGCCGAGCTGGACGACCGCGGTGAACGCGGCCCCCGGGTCCGGCCAGCCGAAGAACGCCGACACGACCCTGATGTGGGCACTGGAGGAGATCGGCAGAAACTCCGTCAATCCCTGAATCAGCCCGAGGACCACCGCTTCGAACCAGCCGATCACTTCAGCACCTTCCGTACCAGCGCGTGCGTAACCTACGCGAGGCTAGCGGAGCGGCGGAGCAACTGTGACCCGGCCGTACGGCCGATGCCGACCGCGCTTCTTTCGTGATCGGCCGTAAACCGAACCCGCCCGCCAGACGGTAGTCATCATCGGAACACCGAGGCGGAGGCACGATGACCGAGTTCGCGGAGTACGTCGAGCAGCGCCACGAGCGGCTACTGCGAGCGGCGTACCTCCTCACCAGAGACTGGGCGATCGCCGAGGACCTGGTGCAGACCGCGCTGGCCAGGGCCTGGCTCGCCTGGCAGCGGATCGACGGCGATCCCGACCCGTACGTCTACCGGATCATCACCAACACCCACGCCTCCTGGTGGCGGCGGCGCTGGCGGCGGGAGGTCCCGACGGGGGAACTGCCCGACCGGCCGGACGGGCGGGACTTCGCGAGCGACGTCGGCGACAGGGACGCGCTGTGGACGGCGATCGGCACCCTGTCGGGGCGCCAGCGCGCGGTGGTCGTCCTGCACTACTTCGAGCACATGCCGCTGACCCAGGTGGCCGGGGTGCTCGGATGCTCGGTCGGGACGGTGAAGAGCCAGCTCAACAGGGCTCTCACCCGGCTCAGGGTGGATCAGGGGATCCAGGCGACGACGGGAGTACGCAGATGAGCAACACCGAGAACGACCTCAGGGCGCTCCTGGAGGAGCGCGGCGCGGGCAGCGGCAGAGGCGGCGGGAGCGGCAGAGGCGGCAGAGACGGTGGAGACGGTGGAGACGGTGGAGACGGTGGAGACACGGCCCGGCTGGAGGCGATCCTCGCCAGGGGCCGGGCGATCCGGCGGCGGCGGACGGCGGCCACGGCCGCGGCGGTCGTCACCGCCGGGGCGCTCGCGGTCGCCGTGGTGGCGCCGTCGCTGTCCGCCGGAGGCGGGGCGGAGGCGCCGATCGTGGCCGTCGCCGCCGACCCCACGCCCGTTCCTCCGCCCGTTCCCACCGCCGTCCCCGGTAAGGACCTTCCCGCGACCGTCAACGACCTGCGGAACCGTCATGAAATGCGGCTGATCCACGCGTACCGGTCGAATACCTTGGGCGTGAAACGCACCGTGAAGTTCACCCCGACCAGTGTCTTCACCGGATTCCGGGTCGTCTGCGAGGACCCGAGGGCAGTGGTGGTCAAGGTGATCGGGACGGGGAAACACAGATCGGGCTCCGCCGGCGAATGCGGCAGCGGCTGGCCGGGGCTGATCTCGCAGCACGACGAGAGGTCGGTGCCCCCCGGCTGGACGTCGCGCGAGCAGAGTGCCACGGTCTGGGTGCTTCCCCCCAGGCCGCGTATCTCCCGTGAAGCGCTCAAAAAGCTGAAGTGCCCGGAGAAGGAAGTGGAGAGGACGGGGATGTGCCGCGGGCATTACATGATCTGGGCCCTGATAGGCCCGCGGATGGACACGCGGGTGCTCGAGCGGGTGCTGGCGAATGTGGGCAGCAGGCCCGGCCGCTGGGCGATCGGCGTCTACGACCGCCCGTCCTCCTGACCCGATCCCCCGGCCCTCGGGACGACTCCCGTCAGACGGCTCGGCCGCGAGCGTACCTGGCCGCCATCGTGTGGAACACCTCCTTCGGCGCCCAGCGCTCCCGGTCGAGCATCCTGACCACGCCGTAGGAGGCGAGGTCACCGTCCCCGACGCGGCCGAAGCCCGCGAAGGTGAACCAGAGCGCGGTGTCCACCCCTTCCTCCTCGAAGACGTCCAGCAGCTCGGTGAAGTAGCGCACCTGCTCGCCCTCGTCCCGTACGGCGTCCTCGGGCGGCAGCCAGGCCATGCCGCCGCGCTCGCCCGCGCCCCGCCAGGCGCAGGTGCCGAACTCGGTCACCGCGACCGGCTTGCCGTGCTTGAACTTCTCGCGCAGCTCCTCCCTGAAGGTGCCGGCGTTGTAGGCGGCCCGGTAGCTGTCGGCGCCGACGATGTCGAACGGGCCCCAGTCGACGAACTCCCATGGGGCCGCCGCGTAGGTGATCCGGCCGCCGAAGCGGGGCCTGACGACGGCCGCGCTCTCGGCCAGGAAGCCGTTGAGCCGTTCCAGGACGGGGCCGAGCGAGGACCACCACTCCAGGTCGGCCTCGTCTATCGTCCGCATGCGGTCGCGGTACGTGGCGCCGGGGATGAACCCGGGGCCGAACGCGCTGATCTCGCACCCGGCCACGAACACCACCTCGGCCCCGCCGCGCCGTACGGCCTCGGCCCGCTCCGCGGCGTCGGCGAAGGTCGAGAGCATCGCCTCGGCCGGGAGATCGACCGGGAAGGGGGCGAACCAGATCTCGAGCCCCGCCGCGGCGGCGTGCTCGGCGGCGACGCTCAGCCGCGCGGGGTCGCCACCGGAGATCCGTACGGCGTCGCAGTGCAGTTCGCCGGCGATGACGTCCATGTCGTGCCGGACGGCGCCGGGGTCGAACACCTTGCGGGTGTTGTCCTGGCCGGGGAGGAACCCGGTGTCATAGTTGATCCCTTTCGCGCGCATTACTCTCCCGGTTGGTCGAGACCGTGTTCCAGTAGGTCGAAGGCGAGCTCGACGTCCCCGCAGAGGCGGCTGCCCGCCTCGTCCAGCGAGGCGCCGGAGACCAGGTGGCGGAAGAACCTCTCCTGCAGGGTCAGCACCGAAGCGGTGATCTGGGCGGCCATCAGAGCGGCCGTCAGCTCGTCGCGCTCTTCGGCGAGCACCCGCGCCAGCGCCAGGCGCTGACCGTGGAGCAGGTCGTTCGCCCCGCTGCTGAGCGCGGGGCTGGAGAAGATCACTCGCATCTGGACGATCAGCGTGTCCCTGTCCACGGCCTCCGCGGGCTCGGTGGCGAATCCGCGGTAGTACGCCCGCAATGCCTCCAGCGGTGACTGCCCGGGAGGCCGCGCGGCGACGATCCCGGCCAGGTCCTCCTGACCCACTCCCCGCAGGACGAGTGACTCCTTGGTCGGGAAGTACTTGAACAGCGTCACCTTCGCCACCTCGGCGGCCTCGGCGATCTCGTTGACGGTCACCGCGTCGAAGCCGCGCTCGGCGAACAGCCGCAGCGCCACCGCGGCGATCCGCCGTCGGGTCTGCTCCTTCTTCCGCTCCCGTAGTCCTGCCATGCGAGTACGGTAAAGGCGAACCGAGTTCAAAAGCAAACCCGGTTTATTTTTCTTGGCGACAGGGACGGGTCACGACGGGGAACGGGGAGGCAAGCGGGCCGGTTGTGGCGCGCGGCCCGGCGAAGGTGGCATATTGCCTGGGCGCGGTCCGGAGGGCGACGATCGGAGAACGGGAAATGACGGACAGGACGATCGCGGACTTCTGGTTCGACCCCTCCTGCCCCTACACCTGGATCACCTCCCGGTGGCTGGCGGAGGTGGAACGGGTGCGGCCCGTCGAGGTGCGCCGGCACGTGATGAGCCTGTCGGTGCTCAACGAGGGCCGCGACGAGGATCCCGAGGGGGACACGGAGGGGTACCTGTGGGTGCCCGTGCGCGTCTGCATGGCCGTGCGGCAGGAGTACGGCCAGGAGGCGCTCGGGAGGCTCCACGCCGCGATGTGGACCGTCGGGCGCGCTCGCGGGGATGACTGGGCCGGTTCCCTGCACGACTCCCTCGTCGCCGCCGGCCTGCCGCCGGAACTCGCCGAGGCCGGGACGTCGACGGCCTACGACGAGGCGGTGCGCGCCTCGCACGCGGAGGGCATCGGCCTGATCGGTGAGCACGTCGGCACCCCGGTGGTCGCCGCCACCGGCCCCGCCACCGGTGGCGAGCGCGTGGTGTTCTTCGGCCCGGTGATCTCCCGGACTCCCGTGGGCGAGCAGGCGGGCCGCCTGTGGGACGGGACGCTGCTGGTGGCCGCGACCCCGGGGTTCCACGAGCTCAAGGGAGCCCCGCACGAGGAGCCCCGGCTCGACGATCCGAGCTGAGCTGACGGACCGCGGGCCCCGGAGGGGCCTTCCGCGAGCGGTCCTTTTCGAAGGCGGTTCTTCCGCGAGGGGTGCGACCCGCGTGCCGGGCCGTCCGGAGGGGTCCGGACGGCCCGTGGAGGGGAAGGCGCGGGCCGCACCCGGTCTCGCTCACCGCAGCCGGGTCACCGTCCCGCTCACTGGCGGGTCAGCTTGACGTCGTCCACCCCTGCCTCGACCAGGGAGGCGCCGGAGGCGTCACCGGCCTCGACCAGGATCCGGACGCTCTGCCCCGCGAAGGCGGAGACGTCGACGTTGGCCGCGCCCCAGGCACCGTTGCGGTTGGAGGCCGCGCCGAGTTGCTGGAACACCTGGGTGGT
Source organism: Streptosporangium sp. G12 (assembly GCF_052983175.1). Taxonomy (NCBI): domain Bacteria; kingdom Bacillati; phylum Actinomycetota; class Actinomycetes; order Streptosporangiales; family Streptosporangiaceae; genus Streptosporangium; species Streptosporangium sp. G12. The sequence goes on from NZ_JBRIQO010000026.1 coordinate 102,247, forward strand.
GGTGGAGCCGACGACCTTCACCCGCAGGAAGTCGGCGCTGGAGGCGTTGGAACCGTGCGCCAGATACCAGGAGAACGCCAGCTTGAGCGTGCCCGTCGACGGCAGGGTGACCGCCGGCGACCGGACGCTGGTGATGCCTCCGTCGATGTCGTGGTCGCCCGCGGCGGTGCCCGCGAGCCTGCCGGTGACCAGGTCGTTGGTGCCGCTGACGGTGGTGCCGAGCTGCTTGGCGCCGCTGGAGGCGGTGGCCTCGGGGTCGCCGCGCTCCCACAGGCCGGAGGTGGCGGTGTCGGTGCCGGACGGGTTGGTCGTCCAGCCGGTCGAGGTCTCGAAGGTGTCCTGCCAGACGACCGTCGGAGGCACGGCGGTCGCGGTCGTCCACACCGCGTAGGCGATGGCGTCGGCGTTGCGGTTCAGCGCGGTGTCGCTGATGTTGGACGTGGTGTCGCACGCCCGGTGGTAGCAGGGATCGAACGCCTGCCCCGCCGTACCGCCCCACAGGGTGGCCTGGGCGCTGGACTTGATGCCCTCGGCGCCGGTGAAGGTACCGCCCGCGGGGATGCCGACGGCGATGAACGGCCCGTAGTCGGAGCGGCCGTCGAAGTCGGTGCCCCGGGTGGCCACGCCGATCGAGGTGAAGTACGCCTGGAGCGTCGACTCCAGCTGCGCCGAACCCGCCGGGCCGGGGCCCGAGCCGACGCCGTCGGAGTTGTCGCCGTCGTAGACGAAGTATCCGGCGTTGGGCGAGCCGACCATGTCGAAGTTGTAGTAGCCCTTGACCTTGGCCCGCTCGGCGGCCGGGAGGTTGTTCACGTAGTACTGGGAGCCGCGCAGGCCCAGCTCCTCCGCGCCCCACCAGGCGAAGCGGAGGTGCTTGGTGGGTGCCAGCGACTGGCGGGAGACCTCCAGGGCGGTCTCCAGGATGGCGGCGCTGCCGGAGCCGTTGTCGTTGATGCCCGGTCCGGCGGTCACGCTGTCGAGGTGGGCGCCGACCATCAGGATGTCGTTCGGGTCGCCGCCCGGCCAGTCGGCGATGACGTTGTAGCCGGTCGCGCCGTTGTAGGTGAACGACTGCAGGGAGGTGGTGAATCCCGCCCCGTCCAGCAGGCCCCTGATGTAGTTGGCCGAGGCCAGGTAGCCGGGGCGGCCGTGGGCGCGGTTGCCGCCGTTGGCGGTGGCGATGGACTGGAGCTGGGTGAGGTGTGCCTTCAGGGCGGTCAGCGAGATGTCCGGTGGGACGGCGGCCGACGCCGACGGTGCGGTGAACGCCAACGGGATGGCCAGGATCGCCGCCATGCCCATGGTCCACAGACTGCGCATCATGCTCCTCGGGTTTGAGGGTGTGTGGGTCCCCCGAGCGGCGCGCACCCGTGGCGGGTGCGCGCCGTACAGCGTGGTGGTGCGCTTGCGGAGCGGTCCCTAGCGGGCGGCGCCCTCGTGTGCCGCCGCGGTCCTCGCCGCGGACTTGGCCACCGCGGCGTTGCGGTCGGGAATGCCGGTCAGGTCGTAGGCGAAGTACGCGGTGGCGTAGCCCACGGCCTTGGAGTTGCGCTCGAGCGCGGCGGCGTTGATGTTGTCGATGCCGTCGCAGGCGGAGTGGTAGCAGGGGTCGTAGGCGATGCCCGCGGTCCCGCCGAACTTGGCGGCCTGCTCGGGCGTCTTGATGCCCTCGGCGCCGGTGAAGATGCCGCCGGCCGGGATGCCGTTGGCGATGAACGCGCCGTAGTCGGAGCGGCCGGTGAAGTCGGTGCCCTCGAACGGCAGGTTGCGCTTGGCGTAGAACGCCTCGAGGCGCTTCTCGATCTCCGGCGATCCGGCCGGGCCCGCGGGGGCGCCCTCGGCGTCGGAGTCGTCACCGTCGTACAGGAAGGTGCCGTCGTTCGGCGAGGCGATCATGTCGAAGTTCAGGTAGAGCCTGATCTTGTCCTTCTCGGCCTGCGACAGGCCCGCGACGTACTGGTCGGAGCCGAGCAGGCCCAGCTCCTCGGCGCCCCACCAGGCGAAGCGCACCTTGTACTTGGTCGGCACGTGGGCCAGCTTCAGCGCGGTCTCCAGGACGGCGGCGCTGCCGGAGCCGTTGTCGTTGATGCCGGCGCCCTCGGGCACGCTGTCCAGGTGGGCGCCGACCGCGACGATCTCGCCGGACTTGCCCCAGCGGGTGTCGGCGATCAGGTTCTTGGTGCGGCCGACCGTGGTCTCGGCGTCGACCTTCAGGCGGACGGTGGTGTTCGGGCTGTCGGCCAGGTCAAGGCCGACGGCCGTGCTCGCCATCACGATGGGGAAGCCGAAGCGCCACTCGATGATGTCGAAGACGAGCGGGTCGGTACGGCCGGGCTGGCCCTCGTTGAAGAAGATCACACCGGCCGCGCCGGCCGCCTTGGCGTTGGTGGCCTTGTCGACGAACGGGCAGGTGCCGCGCTGGATCAGCGCGATCCGGCCGGGGACGAACCCGGCGAAGTCAGAGGTCTCACAACCCGCCGTCGAGGTGTTCGGGGTCGGCGCCGGCGGGATGACGGCGTCGACGACCTGTACCTGCGCGGTGACGTCGCCTCCGCTGGAGGAGACCACGGTCACGAAGTCGGCCGGGTTGGCGTAGGTCTTCGCCTCGGGGGCCGTCTGCTGCAGGACGGAGGGGCTCGCCTCCTCCCAGCCCAGCGGGAACTCGACGTCGGTCGTGGAGGTCTTGTACCCGGCCTTGCGCAGCTTGTCCTGCACGTAGGCGAGGGAGGCGTCGTAACCGGGCGTGCCCGCGGCGCGGTTGCCGCCGTTGGCGGTCGCGATCTCCTGGAACTTGTCCAGGTGCTTCTTGACGTTGCCGCCCTTGATCTGCGTCGCGAACACGTTGGCGAGGACGTCGGTGACGCCGGGGGACGTGGTCGCGATGGTCGCGCTCGCCGGGACGGTGAAGGCGAGGGGGAGAGCGATGGCCGTGACCAGGGTGGCGGCCTGGACCATGCTGCGTCGTAACCTCAGGCGCATAGCGCTCCTCGGGGTGGAACGGAGGGGGATCCCCTATTACGTACATGGCGGAACGTACCGTGATCAGCTGGTTTCGCCTAGATGCGCTGACGCTCAGGTGCACGAAAAGTTATCAAGCCGACCCTGACAGGGTTTTCTCAGGGATGTCTCGGGAACGGGTGAGTTCCGGTCGTTCGTTTGAAGAGACGAAGAACACCGATTCGGGGAGAGGTATCGTGCACCGTTCGAGAAACCACAAGATAATCGCCGGAGTCTGCGGCGGGATCGCGGAGACCCTCAACATGCCGCCCACCCTTGTCCGGGTGTTCTGGCTGCTGCTCTCGCTCATCCCGGGACCTCTGTGGGTCGCCTACGTGCTCATGTGGATCTTCGTCCCCAAGGCGCCGGCAGTCCGCTACTGAAAATAAGCTGGGGGCATGAGGCGACGCCCACTGTCCCTGGTCCAGGACGACCTGGTCGACTACGAGAAGGCGATGGAGCGGATGACCGACCTGGTCGGTCAGCGGCAGCGCGACGAGCGCCCCGACACGCTCTGGCTGCTCAGCCACCCGCAGGTGTACACCGTGGGCAGGCGAACCCCTGAGCAGCACCTGCCCGACCCCGCTCACGGCATCCCGGTCGTGAGCACGGGTCGTGGCGGGCAGCTCACCTACCACGGTCCCGGCCAGCTGGTCGGCTACCTGGTCGTCAAGCTCGATGAGGACGAGGGGATCGTCGACTACGTCCGCGAGGTCGAGCTGAGGCTCGTCGGCGCGCTCGGCGCGCTGGGCGTCCCGGCCGAGCGCCGCGACACCCCGCCGGGCTCGGAGCTGCTGACCGGTGTGTGGACGGCCGAGACGGGACGCAAGATCGTCTCGATCGGCATGCGGCAGAGCCGCGGCGTCACCAGTCACGGGTTCGCCCTCAACGTCGACGGCGACCTGACCCCGTGGGGCTGGGCGGTGGCCTGTGGCATGCCCGACGTCGACATGACCTCCATGGGGCGGGAGGCCCCCGCCGCCGCGGCCATGGACCGGGTCCGCGCGGCGGTGGCGGAGGCCTTCGAGGCGAGCTGACCGGCCCGGTCTCGGGGAGCGGGCCGGTCACCTCGTGCTCTCGGGGGCCCTCTGGGATCTCGGGACCTAGGTCAGCCGATCGGCTCCTTGCCGGCCGTGTCGGCGGCCGTGCCGGTCGGGTCGAACGCCTCGGCCATGTCGATCGTGCGGCGCGGGCCGGTGAACCAGTGCCTGGCCGACAGCGTCCACCACAGGCCCACGGCCAGCACCATCACGCCGACCACGATCGGCGCGTAGTTGACCGCGGTCCAGGTGAAGTCGTCGCTGAACGGCACGGCGGCCGGGACCAGCGGCATGATGAAGTAGATCGAGACGATGAAGATCTCGACGATGGCGATCCAGCACATGACCTTGTACTTCGGCCCCAGCGTCCAGGGCCCCGGCTGGAACCGGTCGCCCATCCGCAGCCGGAGCCAGATCGGGATCGCGAAGGCGATGTAGAGGCCGATGACCGCCACCGACACGACCGCGTAGAAGGCCAGCGGCAGGCCGCCGGGGGCCTCGTACAACGCGGGCAGGGTGAGGATCAGCGCGGACGCGCAGCCGAAGACGATCGCGTTGACGGGGGTCCGGTTGGCGTCCACCCTCGACCACAGGCGCCAGCCGGGGATGGCGCCGTCCCGGGAGAAGGCGTAGGTCATCCGGGACATCGAGGTCACGCAGCTCATCCCGCAGAAGAACTGGCCGATGGTGGAGATCGCGAAGATCGCCGTGGCCAGGTTGCCGGGGAGCGCGCTGTCGAAGATGGCGCCGACGAAGCCGCCCGCCTCGTTGACCGCGTCCACGTCGGTGGCCGCGAACAGGAAGGCGAGCAGCAGGATCCAGCCGCCGATCGCCGAGTAGAAGATCGACTGCCACAGTCCCCTGGCGGCGGCGGTGGAGGCGCCCTGGGTCTCCTCCGACACGTGCGCGCACGCGTCGAACCCGGTGATCGTGTACTGGGTCAGCAGGAAGCCGAGCGGCAGCACGTAGAACCAGTACGACGAGTCGGAGAAGCCGGAGTTGTTGATCGTCTCGGTGAAGACGAACGACATCGACTGGTGCGAGTCGGGGCCGAAGACCAGGATCAGCACGACCACCGCCGCGCCGAACACGTGCCACCACACCGAGACGTTCTGCAGCGTCGAGATCAGCCGGTGGCTGAAGATGTTGATCAGGGCGTGCAGCACGAGGATGACCGCGAACAGGATGAACGCGTTGGTCAGGCTGGGGTCCCAGCCGGCGAAGAACCGGCTGAGGGTGATGTTCAGGAAGGTGGCGCAGCCGTAGTCGACCGAGGCCGTCACGGCGATCAGGCCGATGAGGTTGAACCACCCGGTGAACCAGCCGTGGATCGGCTTGCCCATCTTCGCGGCCCACCAGTAGATGCCGCCGGCGGTCGGATAGGCCGAGACCAGTTCCGACATGCACAGCCCGATGATCAGAATGAAGATCGAGATCAGCGGCCACCCCCACGCGATGGCGACGGGGCCACCGTTGTTCCAGGCCTGGCCGAACGTGGTGAAGCAGCCGGCCAGGATGGAGATGATCGAGAAGGAGATGGCGAAGTTGGAGAAGCCGCTCCAGGTTCTGGAGAGCTCCTGCTTGTAACCGAGTTCCGCGAGGCGCTTCGCGTCCTCGTCGACGGAGCCGACCGATGTTGGCTTGGTCACTCAAGCCTCCTTGCGTGGTGGTGCGGGGGGTGGGGAGATCCGGCGCTCGCGCCCCGGACGTCGTCGACGAGCCGTCCGAACCCGGGGTCGTCCAGGTCCCGTACGGCTTGCGAGAACTTGTCGGCCGCCTCCGCCTTGTAGTCGAAGTCGGCGTCGGCCGCCTGCTCCTTGAGCAGCCCGTGGTGCACGGCGAACCAGAGCGTCCAGGTCAGGTTGGACATGATCAGGTTGAGCCGGACCCTGGAGGTGAGGCGCCGGTCGTCGGTGCCGAAGTAGGCGCGGGCCAGCCGGGCGGTCAGGTCGGGGTCGTAGTCCGCCTCGGCCGCGATGTCGCCCAGCTCGAAGGCCGGGTCGTTGTTCCCGGAGAGCTGGTAGTCGACGATCCTGACCTCGGCGCCGCAGCGGATGAAGTTCTCCGGCAGCAGGTCGTTGTGGCACGGCACCGTGGGCAGCGGATCGGCGGCCAGCGCCCGTTCGATCTCCGCCGCCGTGGGAAGACGGTCCTCGTAGCCGTCGGGTGTGCTCAGTTCGTGGGTACGGCAGAGGGCGAGGAACTCGTCGAGCTTGCGGAAGATGGAGAAGTCGTTGACGAACCTGGGTCCGGCGTGCAGCCGGCGGCAGGCCGCCGCGATGGGGCCCGGAATCGTCCGTACGGCGTGGGCGTCCAGGGTGGCGCCGTCGAGATACTCCAGGACCAGCGCGCCCGGCAGCCGGTGCAGCACCCTGGGGCCGACTCCCGCGTCCGCCGCGTGGAGCGTGTTGGCGATCTCCTGGTCGAGCGGTATGCCCAGGCCGGCCTCCGAGACCCGGGGATCCAGCACGCGCAGCAGCCATCGCTGCCCGTCGGCCGTGGTGAGCCGGGAGATCCGGTGGCTGAGACCACCCTTGATCAGAGTCTCGGTCACGGGCTGGTCAGCCCATTTACGGACGTCCGCTAGAGGATCTGGCATGCCGCCCTCCTTTGGCCTACCTTCATACCATTGATCCAATTCTGTGGACTAGGTGTTACAGAGGGGTTGCGCGCCTTGAAACTTCCCAGTTCCGCGCGGGCCGTCGTGATCGGCGGCGGGGTGGCCGGTTGCAGCGTCGCCTACCACCTGGCGAGGCTCGGCTGGACCGAGGTGATCCTCGTCGAGCAGCACGAACTCACCGAGGGGACCACCTGGCACTCGGCCGGATTCGTGGGCCAGCTCCGCTCCACGGTCACCCAGACCAAGATGATCATGTATTCGGCCGGCCTCTACCCCGAGCTGGCCGAGCTCACCGGGCTGGACCCGGGATGGCGCGGGGTGGGCGGCCTCCGCCTGGCGACCACGCCCGAGCGGGTGGAGGAGTCGCTGCGGCTGGCCGGGGCCGGGGAGACCTACGGCCTGGGCCTTGAGGTCGTCTCCGGCGCCGAGGCCAAGGAGATGCTCCCGCTGCTGCACGCCGACGACGTGCGGGCCGCGCTCTGGTTGCCCGGGGACGGCTGGCTGGACCCGGCGCTGCTGGCCAGGGCGCTGGCGGCCGGGGCGCGGAAGCTGGGCGTGCGGATTCACACCGGGACCCGCGTGACGGGACTCGACGTGGCGGGAGGCGCGATCACCGGGGTACGGCTCGCGTCGGGGGCCGGGGGCTCCGACGGCTTCGAGGAGTGGTCGGTCCAGGCGGAGACCGTGGTCGTCGCGGCGGGGGCGGCCAGCGGGCGGGTCGGACGGCTGGCCGGTGTCGATATTCCGGTCGTGCCAATCAAGCATCAATATGTCACCACCGAATCATTCGGGGTCCCGTCGTCCATGCCCACGGTGCGGGATCCGGACAACATTGTCTATTTCCGGGAAGAAAACGGCGGGATTCTGGTGGGCGGATATATTCGCGATCCAGAAATCTGGGACACGGTTGCTCCATTGGACGAGCCGCGAACCGTCTTTCCCCCAGATATGCCGAAATTTCGGGAATCGTGGGAATCGGCGGTGCGACGGGTTCCCGAGCTGGGCCGTACCGAGATCACGAAGGTCGTGCACGGCCCCGAGGCGTTCACCCCCGACGGCGAGTTCCTCCTCGGCGAGACCCCGGTCCGCGGGCTGTGGGCGGCGGCCGGCTTCTGCGTCCACGGCCTGGCCGCGGCCGGGGGCGTGGGCAAGGTCATGGCCGAGTGGATCGTGGATGGCTCGCCCGAGTACGACATGTTCGGCATGGATCTGCGGCGCTTCGGGGCCCATGCCCGTTCCGCGTCGTGGACCCGGGCCAAGGCCCTCGACTCGTACTCGAAGTACTACGACATCGTCTACCCCGGCGAGGAGCGCACCGCCGCCCGGCCGCTCCGCCGCTCCCCGGCCTGGGTGCGGCACGTGGAGCTGGGAGCGTCGTTCGGCGAGAAGTCCGGCTGGGAACGGGTCAACTGGTACGAGCCCGGCCGTGATCTTCCCCCGGACGACCGGAGCCCCCGCCCGGACGGCTGGGCGGGCCGGATCTGGTCGCCCGCCGTGCGCGAGGAGTGCCTGGCCACCCGCGACGCCGCCGGTCTCTTCGACCAGACCTCGTTCTCCAAGCTGGAGGTGTCGGGGCCCGGGGCCCTGGAGGGGCTGCAGCGGGCGTGCGCCGGGCGGCTCGACCGGCCGGTGGGCTCGATCGTCTACACCCAGCTCCTCAACGAGCGCGGCGGCATCGAGGCCGACCTGACCGTCACCCGCCTGGCGGAGGACCGCTTCCGCCTGGTCACCGGCACCGCCTTCGGCGTCCACGACGCCGCCTGGCTGCGCGGCCGGGGCCTCGACGTCCGCGACGTCACCTCGGCGCACGCCTGCTACTGCCTGTGGGGTCCCAGGGCGCTCGACATCCTCGGTTCCGTCTCCGGCGACGACCTCACCTTCGGCTACATGAAGGCCAGGGAGATCAGCGTCGGGAACGTCCCGGTACTGGCCCAGCGGGTGACGTTCGTCGGCGAGTTCGGCTGGGAGCTGTACTGCCCGTCGGAGTACGGGCTGACGCTGTGGGACACGCTCACGGAGGCGGGAACGCCGCACGGCATGCGCCCGGCCGGGTACCGTGCGATCGACTCGATGCGCCTGGAGAAGGGGTACCGCGTCTGGGGCATGGACATCACCCCGGAGACCACCCCCCACGAGGCCGGCCTGGGCTTCGCGGTCGCCCGCGACAAGGACTTCCTCGGCCGCGCCGCCCTGGAGGCCGGCGCGGGTGCCGGAGCGCCGGCACGGCGTCTGTTCTGCCTGGTCCTGGACGACCCCCGCCAGGTCTGCCTCGGCGGGGAGCCGGTCCGCGCCGGCGGCCTGCCCGCCTCGCGGGTGACCAGCGGCGGGTACGGCCACCGTGTCGACCGCTCGATCGCCTACGCCTACCTGCCCGGGGACACCGCCCCCGGCGACCGCGTGGAGGTCGGCGTCACCGGCACCTGGGCGGGCGCCGTCGTCACCGCGGAACCCCTCTACGACCCGTCCTCGGAACGGGTCCGGCGCCTGCCGTCCTGACCGTCCCGGCGGGCGCTGGCCCCACCGGCCAGCTGGGTTTCGCCTGGTTTCGCGGCCTTTTGCGACTCTTTGCGGCCTTTTGCGGCTCTTCAGGGCCCTTCGCGGCCTCTTGCGGTCCTTTGCGGGCCCGGTGGTGAGAGGCCGGCACCCGTCCCTGATTTCCCATAGGTCCCGTCACGGACGTGCATATCGGCCATCCTGTGATCTGGAGACCGGCGTCAGATATACCCCCCTGGGGTTGCTGGAAAGGTGGTGGTGTGGCACTGTGGTCGAGCGAACGGATACCCCCTATGGGTATTGAGAAGGGATGGTCGAGATGAACGGCGCGATCAAGGTGGGTGCGTACGCGCTGGGGCTGGCCGTGCTGTTCGGCGGAGCCCTGGGGGCGGGCCGGCTGGCCGGTCCGGTGGGAAGCGCGGCGGCCGAGAGATCTCCCGGCACCGGCACCGAGCGGGGCGCGGATCAGGACGCCGGGGCGGGTGCGGACCACGGCGGACATCAGGAGACCGGGCAGGGGGCGGGGCGGGAGACGGCGGCCGCGAAGGCGCCGGCCGTTCCCGCGGGGCTCCAGGTCTCCCAGGGCGGATACATGCTCATGCCGGAGACCGACGAGGTCAAGGCGGGCAAGCGGACCGACTTCCGCTTCACGGTGATCGGCCCCGACGGCTCGCCCGTCACCGGGTTCACCACCCAGCACGACAAGAAGCTGCACTTCATCGTGGTCCGCCGCGACCTGACGGGCTTCCAGCACCTGCATCCCACCCAGCTGGGCGGCGGGGTCTGGTCGGTCCCGCTCGAACTCCCCGACGCCGGGGAGTACCGCGCGTTCGCCGACTTCGCCCCCGAGGGGGCGCAGCCCCTGACGCTCGGCATGGACCTGTCGGTGGCCGGAGACTACCGGCCCGAGCCGCCCGCCGTCCCGGCCGGGACCGCCAAGGTGGGCGACTACACCGTCACCCTCAAGGGTGATCTCATCCCCGGCCGTACGAGCATGCTCACGCTCTCGATCGCCAAGGACGGCGAGCCGGTCACCGACCTGCAGCCCTACCTGGCCGCGTACGGGCACCTGGTCGCGCTGCGCGACGGCGACCTGGCCTACCTGCACGTGCACCCCGACGGCGCGCCCGGTGACGGGCGCAGCGCGCCCGGCCCGGACATCACCTTCTACGCCGAGGTGCCGAGCGCGGGAACCTACGGGCTCTACCTGGACTTCAAACACGCCGGGACCGTGCGTACCGCCGTGTTCACCGCCGCCACGAGCCCGGACCCTGAGGGGGGCGGGGCCACGGCACCGTCCGGAGACGGCCACGGGCACAGCCACCAGCCGTGAAATACCCCGTAGGGGTTAGGCGTTCTGATAGCGAGGAGAGACACGTGCCTGGACACACCCACCGCGGGGGCGACGGCCCGTGCCGGGTCGAGGGACGGGCCCGTTCCCTGGCGGCGGCGAGGTTCCCGGTCCTGACCCGCCGGCCGATGCCGGGCCGCACACGACGACGGAGAAGGTACGAGGAGATGCCGTGACGTCCACGACCACGACCACCGGCGAGGCGCCCGTCCACGGCGGGATCGAGCTCGCCATCGGCGGCATGACCTGTGCCTCCTGCGCGGCCCGCATCGAGCGCAAGCTCAACAAGCTGGACGGCGTGACCGCGACCGTCAACTACGCCACCGAGAAGGCGAAGATCACCTACCCCGCCGGCGTCACCCCCGACGATCTGGTCGCGGAGGTGGAGAAGGCCGGATACACCGCCGAGCCGCCCGCCCCGCCGGTGTCCGCCGAGCGGGACGGGACGGACGAGGAGGAGGGGGAGGAGGGAGAGCGCGGGCTCGTTCCCCTCAGGCAGCGCCTGATCACCTCGGCCGTGCTGTCGGTGCCGGTCGTCGCGATGGCGATGATCCCGGCGCTGCAGTTCGACCACTGGCAGTGGCTCTCCCTCGCCCTGGCCGGTCCCGTCGTGGTCTACGGCGGGTGGCCCTTCCACCGGGCGGCCTGGACCAACCTGCGGCACGGCGCCGCGACCATGGACACGCTGGTCTCGCTGGGGACGATCGCCGCCTTCTCCTGGTCGCTCTGGGCCCTGTTCTTCGGCACGGCGGGCATGCCGGGCATGCGGCACGGCTTCGAGTTCACCCTGTCCGGGGGTGACGGTTCGGGGAACATCTACTTCGAGGCCGCCGCCGGGGTGGTCACCTTCATCCTCGCGGGCCGCTACTTCGAGGCCCGCTCCAAGCGGCGCGCCGGTGCCGCGCTCCGCGCGCTGCTGTCGATGGGCGCCAAGGACGTCACGCTGGCCTCCGGGGAGGTCGTTCCGGTCGGCAGGCTCACGGCGGGCGACCTCTTCGTCGTACGGCCGGGGGAGAAGATCGCGACGGACGGCGTGGTCGAGGAGGGATCCTCGGCCGTGGACGCGTCCATGCTGACCGGCGAGTCGGTCCCCGTCGAGGTGCGGCCGGGCGACGCGGTGGCCGGCGCCACCGTGAACGCCGGGGGGCGCCTCGTGGTGAGGGCCACCCGGGTCGGCTCGGACACCCAACTCGCCCAGATGGCCAGGCTGGTGGAGGACGCGCAGAACGGCAAGGCCGCCGTGCAGCGGCTGGCCGACCGGATCTCCGCGGTGTTCGTGCCGATCGTGATCGCGCTGTCCGTGGCCACCCTCGGCTTCTGGCTCGGCACCGGTTCCGGCGCCGCCGCGGCCTTCACCGCCGCCGTGGCGGTACTGATCATCGCCTGCCCCTGCGCCCTGGGCCTCGCCACGCCGACCGCGCTGATGGTCGGCACCGGCCGGGGCGCCCAGCTGGGCATCCTGATCAAGGGGCCGGAGGCGCTGGAGTCGACCCACGGCATCGACACCGTCGTCCTGGACAAGACCGGCACCGTGACGTCGGGCACGATGACCCTCAGGGACGTCTTCCCCGCCGCCGGTGAGGAGCGCGAGGAAGTGCTCCGGCTGGCCGGGGCGCTGGAGGGCGCCTCCGAGCACCCCGTCGCCCGCGCCGTCGCCCGCGCGGCGGACTCCACCGCCCCGGTCGAGGACTTCGCGAACGTCGAGGGACTCGGTGTCCGGGGCGTCGTCGACGGGCACGCCGTGCTCGTCGGGCGGCCCCGGCTGCTCGCCGACCGGTCGCAGCACCTGCCGCCCGAGCTGGAGGAGGAGCTGGAGCGGGCACAGGCGCGCGGGGAGACGGCCGTCGCGGTCGGCTGGGACGGGAAGGCCCGCGCGGTGCTCACCGTCGCCGACGCGATCAAGCCCACCTCGGCCGAGGCGGTCGCCGCGCTGCGCGCGCTCGGCCTGCGCCCGATCCTGCTGACCGGCGACAACGAGACGGTGGCCCGCACGGTCGCCGAGGCCGTCGGCATCGAGGACGTGATCGCCGACGTGCTGCCCGCCGACAAGGTGGAGGTCGTCAAGCGGCTCCAGTCCGAGGGCCGTACCGTGGCCATGATCGGCGACGGGGTCAACGACGCCGCCGCTCTGGCCCAGGCCGACCTCGGCATGGCGATGGGCACCGGCACCGACGTCGCGATCGAGGCCTCCGACCTCACCCTGGTCCGGGGCGACCTGCGGGTGGCCGCCGACGCGATCAGGCTGTCCCGCCGCACGCTGCGCACCATCAGGGGCAACCTTTTCTGGGCCTTCGCCTACAACGTCGCCGCCATCCCGCTGGCCGCGTTCGGGCTGCTCACCCCGATGATCGCCGGCGGCGCGATGGCGCTCTCCTCGGTGTTCGTGGTCAGCAACAGCCTGCGGTTGCGCCGCTTCAGGTGAGGGGCGCCCCCGCGGCGCGGGCGTTATGGTGGAGTCCGCGCGGCAGGGCGCACCCGGTCCGCGGGAAGGGCAGAGCCCACCTGAGCACCACACTGCTCATCGGCCGACCTCCTTTTCGGCCCGATCACGCGGACGTCGGGCGTGACGAAAGGGAGGCCTCCGTGCCTGTTCGCCGTCTTCCCGACAACCCCAGCCTCGAACACCTGAGAAATCAGGCCAAGCGCCTCAAGAGGGCGGTTCGCGCCGCCGACACCGCCGCGCTGGAGCTGGTCGCCGAGTTCCACCCCCGCCCGCTCCCCGGTCTTCCCGCGCGGCCCGCGTCGCCGCCGGTCGGGGGAGACCCGCGCCCGCCGGAGGGGTTCACGCTGGCCGACGCCCAGCTGACGGTCGCGAGGGCGTACGGCTTCGCGAGCTGGCCCCGGCTCCGTGCCCACCTCGACGTCCTCGCCCGGCACTCCCGCTCACCCCACCTGGTACCCCGGAGCGCGGACCCGGTCGCGGAGTTCCTCCGGCTGGCCTGCCTGCCGTACGGGAACGACGACCCGTCGCGCCGTCGCGAGGCGGCGCGGGCGCTGACCCTGGACCCGGGACTCGCGGTCGCGAGCGTCCACACCATGGCCGCGACCGGTCAGGTGGAGGCGATGGCCGCGACGCTGGCGGCCGACCCGGCCCAGGCGAGGGCCGAGGGCGGGCCGTACCGGTGGGAGCCGTTGCTCTACCTGGCGTACTCGCGGGTCGAGGGCGGCGACGCGCCGGAGACCGCCCGGCTGCTGCTGCGACACGGTGCCGACCCGGACGCGGGATACCTGTGGGAGGGGCTGACCTCGCCGTTCACCGCGCTCACCGGGGCCTTCGGCGGTGGCGAGCGCGGCGAGCCGCCGCACCCGCGCTCCGCCGAGCTGGCCAGGCTCCTGCTGGAGGCGGGCGCCGATCCCAACGACAGCCAGACCCTCTACAACCGGGGGCTCTGCGGGTTCGGCTCCGACGACACCGAGCATCTGGAGCTGCTCTTCGAGTACGGTCTCGGCCGGGGGGACGGCGGGCCGTGGCACCGGCGCCTCGGTCCCACGCACGCGACACCGGAGCAGATGCTCCAGGACGAGGTGCTCGCCTCGGTCATCAGGCGGCGGCCCCGGCGCCTGAGGCTCCTGATCGAGCACGGCGCGGGCCTCGACGGCCCCGGCACCGGCCATCCGATCTTCCAGGGCCGTACGCCCTACGAGCTGGCCGTGCTCGGCGGGCACCCCGAGCTGGCCGGAATGCTCGCCGAGGCCGGGGCGAGGATCTCCCCCTGACGCGCTGACCGGTCATCGCCGGTCACCGCGCCGCCGGTCCGCCGGGTCAGGAGATGGGACAGGGCCGATGATCAGGGTCCGGCACGGGGACTCCCGCGCCGGGCCCGTCGCGCTCCGACAGCTGGAGGATCTTCCCGACCGTCGCCTCGTCCGCGGTGTAGATGTGAGGCACGTCGACGAACACCCTCATCGACCCGCAGCCCACCATGAGACCGTCCGCGACCTCGCTCTGGATGCCGCGCAGCGGTACGTAGTTCAGGTAGGAGGTGAACACGTTCTGCGACCGGAAGGCGGCGGTCATGACCAGCCGCCCGGCACGAAGCCTGAAGGCCAGGCTGGTCAGGCACGGCACCGCGTCGAAAGGCTCGCCGGGAGCGGTGAGCGAGATCCAGCCGCTCTTGGTGTACGGCTTGGCGCGCAGCACGTCGGTGATCCAGCCGAGCTGGTCGACACCGAGGAACTGGCGGAGCCGCCCTCCGTAGCTGTACTTGAACGGCGGGACGACCGACCGCTCGCTGAACTTGCTGGAGTACAGCGGGATCTTCCCGGCGTCGCCGTAGCATTTCAGCACCGGATCGTCCCAGGCCAGGCCGGTGACCTCGAACAGCACCGCCGGAGCCTCGATGATCGGGCCGCGGTCGTCCAGGGCGGGCCCGCCGTTGTGTGTCACGTGTCGCATCAGCCAGATCCACGTCTCCCCACAAGACGCGAATCTGAGGAGGTCGGACATTCAGGTCTCCACGTTGGGGAAATGGAAGGGATTGTGTGGGAGCCGGCGTTGCCGGGAAACATTGGCGCGAACGTAGTAGACGAAATAGTGGACCAGCGCGAGCAGGCCGATGATCACCAGGAGCAGCGCCGTGGTCGGCGCCGCCCCGATCATCCCGAGCACGCCTACCGCGATGTAGGAACTGTTGACCAGGGCCAGCATCATCACGTTGATCCCCGGCCAGGCCATCGGCGCGTACGTCTCCGGATACCGGGGATCCACCGGCAGGTTGGGAGTCCAGCCGAGGGCCGAGAACTGGTCCTTGAGGTGGACCGCGTAGAGCAGGCGGAAGTTGTTGAGCGCCCGCGCGGTCCTCATGTGAGCGTTGACGGCCTCGATCAGCCGCAGGAAGGGCAGCACGCTGAGCAGCCCGAACGCGGCGACCATCGCGAACAGGTGCCAGGGCACGGTGAGCCAGGTGGTCAGCGTCTCCGGGCTGACCACCTTCGCGCTGGCCAGCGCGACCGCCGCGGCGAACGGGGCGGCGAGCAGGCTCATGGACAGCCGGGTCATCTTGATGCGCTCGTCCTTGGCCGCAAGATAGACCTGGTACGTCCCTGTGAAGTCCACGGAGACGAGGGCGAGGAATTCCCCGGGTGCGACGGGCAGCCCGTCCAGGGTCTCGGGTAGTGCTGCCGCGGTCATCCGCGGTGACATCTTCCGCATCGGGACCCCACTTTCGCCGGATAGTGGATTTTCCCGTAAGAAGATATTGACCCACTTGTCAGGCGAATGAGTGCGTTTTAACGACATACGTCTCAGAGTTCTGCGCGGCCTCTCCCGCCGGCGAGTCTTCCCTGAACGCGTCTCTCCCGGATGCCGAGGTCCGCTGCGCGCCGGAGGACGGAACCGTCGTCCGCCCGCGCGTCAGTGTCCCTCCGCCGCCCTGGACTCCTCATCCAGCAGGGCCTCCTCCACGGAGGCGGCCATCGTGAAGTAGGCCAGGAGACCGGTGGTGGCCATCATGTGGCGCAGCGTCCGGCTCACCCCGGCCAGCACCAGGCGGGTCCGGGTCTCCTGGCTCCTGCGCAGGAGCCACAGCAGTTCCGCGAGGCCGGTGGAGTCGCAGAAGGTGAGCCCCGCCAGGTCGAGGATGAGCCGCGGCCCGGCCTGGGCCCGCGTGTCCGGAGACGTCTCGAAGGCCTCCGGAGACGTCTCGAAGGAGGCGAGGACCTGTGGTGGGGGAGAGAGCGAGGCCATCGTGGAGAGCGATGCCACCCCGTCCGACGGCACCCCGTCCGACGGCACCCCGTCCGACGGCGGCCCGTCCGGTGGCGGTCTGTCCGGGGAGAGGGGAGAGGGGCCGTCGGGGAAGAGTGGTGGCGGGCTTCCCGGGGAGGGGGGAGGCGGGCTCCCGGGGAAGAACGGGGAAGGGGGCTCGGGCGACAGCGGTGACGGCGGATCCGAGGGGAGCGGAGCTCCCGAGGTCAGCGGGACTTCCGAGAGGAACGGCGTCTCAGAGCGGAACGGCGTCTCCGGGAGAAGCGGTGACACGCCGGAGAACGCCGTCGGAAGCGTCGGGAACGCGGACGGCGAACCGAGTGACGGAGGAGCAGGGATCTCGGACCGCGAGTCGAGCGCCGGAGAAGCCGGGAGCTCGGACGGCGAGTTGCCGGTGCTCAGGCTCAGGGCCCGGACGATCTCTCTCCGGAAGGTCGGTGCATAGTCGTAGTCGAGCTCGCCGATCGCCCGGACCACGATGGCGCTTCCGCGCGCATCGGCCGATATCGAGAGCGTGTTCACACCTTCGGGTGGCATGGAAAGACTCCTTAGACCCGCAGTTCACAGGGCGGGCGTTCCCTCCGTCTTACCAGGTATGCAGTTCTGGTCGCCCCAATGGGGGCAATTACAGTGTACTTGCGAGATTTCGTCCTATCTGGCGGATGGCGGGGGAGGACCACCCACTCGAAGCCCCTGGCCATCGGTCCTTCGTTTCGGAAGGACGGCCTCACCGCGCGGGCTCGGCCGGGCCGCGCGAACGACCACATCGCGCGGGCTCGGCCGGACCGCGCGAACGACCACATCGCGCGGGCTCGGCCGGACCGTGCGAACGACCACATCGCGCAGGCTCGGCCGGACCGGACCGGACCGGACCGGACCGGAACGGGCCGGTCCGGAGCGAGCCGGAACGGGCCGGAAAACCGGCAGGCCGGCCCCCGGTCGAGGGGCCGGCCTGCGCGCTCCGGTGACACCGGGGCCGGATCGTGCGGGGTGGCCGGATCAGATGCCGGATCGCGTGCCCGAGGTGACGGGGACCGCCGTCACGGGCTGAGCCGAAAGGACGGGCGGACGAGGTTCCGTACGGGATCCCGCGGCTCCTCCCGGCGGTTCCACCGCTCCCGGTGCGCTCGATGCCGGGCGCCGGCGCATGCCGCGTTCGGCCGCCGGCCGTGGTCCGATCTCCTTGCCGAATCCCATCCGATGGAGAAGCCACCCCAGGGAGCCTCCCAGGGCCACGACCCCCGCACCGACCCAGAAGAAGAGGACGCTGGCGGACACCATCGCCACCCCGGAGATCGCGAAGCCGGTGATGCAGACGATCGAGCCGGTCCAGCCCGCCACGGTGTGTCCCATGTCGTGCTCTTCGTGGATCTCCGCCAGCTCCGCGAGGTCTTTCCTTATCCCCACGATGTCTCCTCCGTCTGGAGCGCCGCCCTCTGCGGGCCGTGGCGGATCGCCGGGTGGCAGGCGCTAGGTTGAGTCCGCCCGTATCATTTATCTCACGAGCTAAGTTTCTTAGATAGTAAGGAGACTTTGTGGTGGAACGCAAGTCAGAAGCCGGCGCCTCGCCGCCGGAGGTCCTGGCCCGCATGGACCAGCTGATCGCGTTGAGCCTGGTCGGGCAGCACACGCTCGCCGAGCGCCTCGGCATCAACGTCACGGACCTGACGTGCCTGGGCTTCGTCCTCGGCGCGGGGGAGGAGGCGCTCACCGCGGGACGCCTCGCCGAGCTGGCCGGTCTTACCACGGGAGCCGTCACCGGGGTGGTCAACCGTCTGGAGAGCGCCGGTTATGCCCGGCGCGTTCCCGACCCCCACGACCGGCGCCGTGTCCGGATCGTCCCGGAAGGGGATTCGGCCGCCCGCATCGCGGCGGCGTACGAGCCCACCTACCGGCGGCTCACCGAGCTCTTCGAGAGCTATGGCCCGGACGAGCTGGCCGCCATCTCCGACTGGTTCACGCGTGCCGCCGACGCCATGCGGATCTCCCTGGCCGAGATCCGCGAATCTCCGGCTCCCTGAGGCCGGACGCCGTTCCCGTTCTGGTCGCCGTGCCCGGTACCGCCGTGTTCGATGCCCGGTACGTTCGCCATGCCGAAAAGGACGGGAAGCGGGAGAGGCGCGGACGGAGGGCCGGGGCGGCTCACGCGAAAAGGTGTTCGCCCAAAGGCGTCGTGAAGTCGTAAAGGGGCCCGACGTGGAAAAGGGCGCCGGATTCGTCGCCCTCGACGGCGGCGCCGATGTTCTCACGCGTTTTCCGGAGGGCGCCACCGGTGACTACGGGGTCCGGCCGGGACCCGTGGCGAGGACGGGGGCCCGTGACCCGGAGCGTCCGCGGGTCATAGCGTTGATCATGGTGATGGCACCGGCCGGGGCGCCGATCACCGGCGCGCGGGCGAGCTCGCGGCCGGTTCCCGCCGGGCGTTCATCCTCCGTCGCGGCGCGCGTTCTGCTTCGCGATTCCCTGGAGGACCTCGGTGACGTGGGGGGCGCAGACCGGGTCGCGGGAGTGCCTGCCGGAGAACCAGCGCGTTTCGATCACGTAGTCGGCCGGATGGCCGCAGAGACACTTACCGGAAGTTCCGGAATCCACCGGTACGACCGCCGTGCGGTGAGTCACCATGAGCTAACTTTAGACTCGTTTGACGCTTTTATGATATTTCCTCGCTTTTTTTACTAATAAATCAATCGAGGCTTGCCCGGAACCGGCCCGTGCTCCGGCGCGAAGGACTCCAGGGCCGGAACGGCGGGGGCGGACGGTGGTTCACCGGACGCCGGCGGGCAGCGGTTCCGCGATCCGCGCACCGGCCAGATCGGCGCTGACGGCGAACCTCCCCGACAGCCCGCTGACCTTCAGCAGCCCGCGCACCACCGGCGCCGGCGCGATCAGCCGCAGCGTGCCACCGTGCCGCACGGCCCTGCGCAGGGTGGAGAGCAGCACGGCCACCCCGCTGGCGTCCATGGCGGTGACCATGGACATGTCGAGGAGGAGCCGGTATCCCGGGCGGCCCAGCGCGGCCAGCAGGTGCTCGCGGAGCGCGTTGGCGGTGAAGATGTCGATCTTTCCTGCGACGTCGCAGACCATCCAGTCCGGGTGGGCGTGCGTGGACAGGTCCATGTGGACCTCCGATCGGCGGCCGCGGGCATCAGCCCGTGGAGCGTCCGTTGGAATGGGCGGGCGGTGTGACCGATCGATGCCGCTGTGGCGATGTCGAAAGTGTGCCACATCGGAGTGCGTTTCCGTGGTGCCTGTTCGTCATCGCCGATGTGTCCGGGGTGGCGGATCCGTTTTTCGCCGGCACCCGGCCCGGTGGGGTCGCTTCACGCGGGCCTCACCCGGCCGCCGGCGGGTCGGCCCCGAGCGCCGCCAGCGCGGCGGCCACCGCCAGGGGGCCGAGCGTCTCGGCCGGCACGTCGGCGAACTCCACGGTGCAGTCCGAGAGCCCGCCGATGGCCACGACCGCGCGGGCGCGGGCGGCCAGGTCGGGCTCCGGACCGAGCAGCAGGGTGATGAGCCGCCGCCGCCAGTGGCCCATGCGGGACCCCAGGTCGAGATGGGCCAGGGTGGACAGGTCGCGCACCACCATCACGGTCACCTCCCGGTGCCGGAAGGTGATGTCGAAGTAGTTCTGGAGGAGATCGCGAGGGCTCTGCGGAGCGTTCGCCTCGGTGGCGGTCAGGAAGGTGTCGACATCGTCGATCAGCGGTTGGACGATGCTGCGGAGCAGGTCCTCCCGCGAGGTGAAGTGGTAGTAGAGCGCGGGTTTGGTGATCCCGAGCCGGTCGGCGATGTCACGCAGGCTCGTCTGCTGCACGCCCTTCTCGGCGAACAGTTCCCGCGCGACCGCCTGGATGCGCGCCTTGGTGTCGGACGGCCTCGCCACCTGTTGTTCTCTCCTGTCCTCGCGCCGGACCTCCCGTACGCGCGGGCGTCCTCGTGCTCGGACCAAGGGTACCGGCACGGCGAAAGTGACTGACTTAACGATAGGTAAGTGCTTGTGCGAGGTCGTTCGGATGACTTACCTTCCGTTAAGTAAAAAAGTGAGCGGGAGGGAAGGGCATGCGAATCCTCGTTTCCGGAGCCAGCGTCGCCGGGCCGGTCCTGGCGTACTGGCTGGACCACCACGGCTTCGAGGTCACCGTGGTCGAGCGGGCACCGGCGCCGCGCAGGACGGGCGGGCACGCGGTCGACCTGTTCAAACCGGCCCTGGAGATCGTGGAGCGGATGGGCCTGCTCCCCGCGGTCGAGGAGAGGGAGACGGGCACCCTGCGCATCACCCTCACCGGCGCGGGGAGCGAACGGCCCGTGCGCGTGGACGTCGACCGCCTGATCGCCGCGTTCTCCGACCGGCACGTCGAGATCATGCGCGACGACCTGAGCGAGATCCTCCACGGAGCGACCCGCGACCGTGTGGAGTACGTGTTCGGCGACTCGATCGCGTCCCTCAGGGAGGACGACGGCGGGATCGACGTCACCTTCGAGACGGGCGCGCCCCGCAGGTTCGACCTGGTGATCGGTGCCGACGGCGTCCACTCGAACGTGCGCGGCCTGACCTTCGGCGAGGAGTCGCGGTTCGCCGAGTTCGTCGGCACCTACCTCGGGGTCTTCTCCCTGCCCGACCACCGCGACCTCGACGCCGAGGTGCTCGCGTACGGCGACGTGGGCAGGATGGCCGCGTTCTACAGCGCGGCGCACCTGGACGAGGCGCGGGCGATCCTCCTGTTCCGCAGCGAGGAACTGGACTACCACCACCGCGACATCCCGCGCCAGAAGCGGCTGCTGCGGGAGGCGTTCTCCGGGGCGGGCTGGGAGGTGCCGAGACTGCTCGACGAGATGGACGCGAGCTCCGCCTTCTATTTCGACTCGATCACCCAGATCCGGATGGACTCCTGGTCGCGCGGCCGGATCAGCCTGGTCGGCGACGCGGGCTACTCGCCGGGCGCGGCGGTCGGGGGCGGCACCAGCCTCGCGGTGGTCGGCGCCTACATCCTCGCCGGAGAGCTGGCGGCGGCCGGTGGCGACCACGAGCGGGCCTTCCGCGCGTACGAGAGCGAGCTCGGCGACTACGTGAGATACAGCTGGGGGCTGGGCCGCAGGATGGCGAAGACCCTAGTGCCGGACAGCCGGTTCCAGCTGTGGGCCACCCTGCGGGGTACGTGGCTGCTCGCCCGCCTGCCCCGCGGCCTGGTCCGCGCCCTGGCCGGTCTCCGGCGCACGAGCGTGCGCATGCACGACACGATCGAGCCGAAGGACTACTCGGGCAGGGAGCGGGCCGGGCGTGAGCGGGCGTGAGGCCGGCCGGTTCCGGTCACCCGAACCGCCAGCGTGTCGCCGTCCTGCCGTCCGCGCCGTAACCGAAGGCACGCGTGGGCGTGACCCGGTAGAAGCCGTACTCGGGTGAGCCGGGAAGGCCGTCCTCGTGGACGGAGCCGTCGCGCACCGCGAGCTCCCACTCGTACTTCGCCCTGAAGGCGGCGGCCACCCGCCGGAGCTCGTCCTCGTCCCGTGCCCGGGTGGCGTTCCCCTCCACCACGAGGTCGAGGGTCTCGCCGGCGACGGTGATGACGCAGTGGGGGTTGCCGGCCAGGTTCCTGGCCTTGCGGGACGTCGGGCGGGTGGTGATCCAGGGCGCGTCGCCGGACCAGACCAGCAGCACGGGCACGGCG
Source organism: Streptosporangium sp. G12 (assembly GCF_052983175.1). NCBI lineage: Bacteria > Bacillati > Actinomycetota > Actinomycetes > Streptosporangiales > Streptosporangiaceae > Streptosporangium > Streptosporangium sp. G12. The sequence goes on from NZ_JBRIQO010000026.1 coordinate 124,121, forward strand.
TGCGCGCGGCCGTCGGGCCGCACCGTCGAGAGCCAGGCCTTCGGCGCGGACTCCAGGCACGCCCGCGCCTCGTCCCACGGTTCGACCGTCGCCTCGTCCGTGCTGAACGGCGTCGCGTCGGCCTCGCCGAACAGGAGTTCGGCGACAGGGGTCGTCTCGGTCATCACGGGTCTCCTCATCCTCGGGGTCCTCGGGGTCCTCGGGGTCCTCGGGGTCCCGCCCCTCGCCGGGCGATGGCCGGTCGGGCGGTGCTCACGCCCCGTACTCGTCGTACTCGTCGTGCAGGCGCCACCACGCGTAGGGCCGGGTCTGCGGCCGGCCCTCGGGGGAGTCCTCCCAGGTCTCCTGGCGGCCGAAAGGCGTCAGGTCGAGGAAGGTCCAGCCGCTGCCGAGCCGTTCGACTCCCCGCCCCGTGGTGGAGTAGGTGCGGTAGACGGTGTCGCCGTCGCGAAGGAAGACGTTCAGCGCGAACCCGTCGCCCGCTCCCATGTCGTCGTTGAAGGTGGTGCCCAGCGAGGAGAACCACGGGATCGTCCAGCCCATGCGCTCCCTGAACGGGATGATCTCGGCCAGCGGACCCCGGGACACCAGGACCAGGGAGGTGTCGCGCGCGTGGAGATGGCTCAGATGCCCGATGTTGTCGGTGAACATCGAACACCCCGAGCAGAAGGCGTCTCCGCCCAGCCACATGAAGCTGTAGACGATGAGCTGGCGCCGCCCGTCGAACAGGTCGACCAGGCTCACCGGCCCGTCCGGGCCCTCGAACACGTACCCGCCACCGTCCCCCTCCTCGCCGATCCGGACCATCGGCATTCTGCGCCGCTCGGCGGCCAGCGCGTCCAGCGCGCGGGTGTGTTCCTTCTCCTTCACCAGCAGCGCCTCCCGCGCGGCTTGCCAATCCTCGACCGAGACGACCTGGGGGTGATTCATGATGCGCTCCCTCCGGTGGGTTCCTTCAAGGAACTTACTAGGGAGACGCTAACAGGGGATCGTTCCTTAAGGGAACCCTCTCGCCTAGACTGCTCTCATGCAGCGAACCCGATTCGGTGACATGGCCTGCTCGATCGCCCGCACGCTGGATGTCATCGGGGAACCGTGGTCGCCACTGATCCTGCGGAACATCTATGTCGGCATCAACCGCTTCGACCAGATCCAGCAGAGCCTGGACATCTCACGCAAGGTGCTCACCGAACGGCTCAAGTGGCTGGTCGAGAACGGCGTGCTGGAGCGGCGGGAGTACTCGAGCCGGCCGCCCCGCCACGAGTACACGCTCACCGCCAAGGGCCTTGAGCTGTGCGACCTGCTCCTGGTGATGGTGCGCTGGGGCGACCGGTGGACGGCGGGCGAGGCCGGTCCGCCGGTGCTCTACCGCCACCACGCCTGCGGCGAGATCAGTCATGTCGAGCTGCGCTGCTCGGTCTGCGACCGGCGGATGGGCGCCGCCGACGTCGACGTGCTGCCCGGCCCCGGGGCCGAACCCCCGGCCCCGTCACACGATCAGGCGGGCACGGACCGGTACGAGCACGCCGAATCCTGAGACGTGCGCCTGCCCCGGCGCCGGACGCGGCCGGTTACCGGTGAGGTGGACCTCCGGCTCGCGGTGCCGTTCCCCTGCCGAGCCCCGCCGTTCCCCTGCCGAGCCCCGCCGTTCCCCTGCCGAGCCCCGCCGGTCCGGTGCCGGGCCGGTGCCCGTCAGCCGCCCGCGGCGGTCGCGCGGGCGAGGAAGAGGGCCCGCTCGCGCTCGTTGCGGGTGAGCCCGGCGGCCCGCTCGAACTCCTCGCGCGCCTCGTCGAGGCGGCCCAGCTTCACGAGCAGGTCACCCCGTACGGCCGCCAGCAGCGGATAGCCCTTCAGCGCGCGCTCCGTCACCAGCCCGTCCACGATCTCCAGACCGCGTTCCGGGCCGTACGCCATGCCCACCGCGACCGCGCGGTTCAGCTCCACCACGGGTGAGGGGGCGACATGGGCGAGCACCCGGTACAGGGCGGCCATCCGCTCCCAGTCCGTGTCGCCGGCGGACGGCGCGCGGGCGTGGCAGGCGGCGATCGCGGCCTGCAGGCCGTACGGGCCCAGCGTGCCGAGCCCCTCGGCGCGGGCGAGCGAGTCCAGCCCGCGGCGGACGAGCAGCCGGTCCCACAGTCCCCGGTCCTGGTCGAGGAGCAGGACCGGCTCGCCGTCCGCTCCCGTCCTGGCGCGCGTGCGGGACGCCTGGATCTCCATCAGGGCGACGAGGCCGTGCACCTCGGACTCCTCCGGCATGAGACCCGCCAGGATCCGGCCCAGGCGCAGCGCCTCCTCGCAGAGCGAGGGACGCATCCAGTCGTCGCCGGCGGTCGCCGAGTAGCCCTCGTTGAAGATGAGGTAGACGACCTCCAGGACCGACGAGAGCCGGTCGCCCAGCTCGGCCGGGGTGGGCATCTCGATCCGCACCCGCTTGTCGGCGAGGGTGCGCTTGGCCCGGAAGATCCGCTGCCCGACGGTCGGCTCGGGCACCAGGAAGGCGCGCGCGATCTCCTCCGTCGTCAGGCCGCCGAGCAGGCGGAGGGTGAGCGCCAGGCGTCCTTCCGTGGGCAGCACGGGATGGCAGGCCGTGAAGAGGAGGCGCAGCACGTCGTCGCCGATGTGATCGTCGAGGGTGTCGTCCAGCTCGACCTCGGCCGACTCCCGGCGGCTCTCCATGTCCCGGCCGACCTCTTCGAGTTTCCGCTCGTACCGGTTCCTGCGGCGCAGCAGGTCGATCGCCCGGTGCTTGGCGGTGAGCATGAGCCAGGCGCCGGGATTATCCGGTACGCCCGTCCTGGGCCACTGCTCCAGCGCGATGACCAGGGCGTCCTGCGCGAGCTCCTCGGCCAGCCCGACGTCGTGCACCATCCGGGCGAGCCCGGCGATCACCCTCGCGGACTCGATCCGCCAGACCGCCTCGACCACCCGGTGAGCATCCCCGACCGTCATGCTCCCCGATCCAAGCACGTCGTCCCCGGGCGAGGGCGGCAGGGGGCGGCGCCTTGGAGGACGCCGGGAGACGAGGAGTGCCCCGATCCAGGTGAGGCCGGTGAAACAGGACGCCGGGGTGCCGGAACACCGGAGCACCGGGACAACGCGGCGCCCCGGCCGGGGTTCCCGATGGGATCCCGGCCGGGGCGCCGCCGGTGACGACTTCACGCGGGGGCGGCGAAGTCCTCGGGGCCGAAGACGCGGTGGAGGTCGCCCTCACCCTCCCAGCCCTCCCAGTGGTCGCGGTGGAGCCTCATGAAGCGGGAGACCCACTCCATCGCCTCCTCCTTCGACCTGACCTGGTAGAGGGCGTAGCTGATCAGCTCCTTCGCCTCGGCGAACGGGCCGTCCGTGACGCTCAGCCTGCCCCCGGTGAGCTCGATCCGCGCGCCCTGGGCGCTCGGCGCCAGCCCGCCGTTGTCGAGCAACACGCCCGCCCTGGTGGCCTCCTCGCCGAGCTTCATGATGGCCTCCATCAGCTCGGCGGGCGGCGGGGTGTCGGGCCGTTTGGTGACCTTGAGGGTGGCCAGGTATCGCATCGCTTTTCTCCTTGATCCTGTTTCTCTAACGGTCTGGTCGGGGGCGGGCCGGGTCAGGCACGCCGGGACGCGGTGCGCCGGCGGAGATGGAGCGGCCACGTGTCGCGGGCCACCGTGTCGCGGGCCACCGTGTCGGCGGTCCTCGTCGTCTGCCGGGTCATGGTCTTCTCCTCACGTGTCCTGGGCCGGCTCCCGTACTCCTTCCGGCCCTCTGACCACGCTTCGAACGGGCCCGGCCGGATTCGACACGGCGGCCGGATTTCTTTCAAGATTTTTCGGGGCGCGGATCGCCTCGATGTCCCCGGAGTGACCTCTTCCCCTCCGAGCCGCGAAAACAGGGGGCCGGGCCGGCGCGGGCGGAGCGGCCGTGATCCGCGGCGCTTGGGAGACACCCGGCGGTGGCGCGGGCGCGAACCGCCCGCGAGCCTCGGACGCCGCACCGCCGGGGTGGCGTGGGATGATTTCCCCATCATGCCCGCGACGCTGCCCTTCCGCCTCGCCCGCGCGGCCGCCTTCGCCGCGGTCTGCCTGGGGCTGAGCGTGATGGCACACGTCCTCGCGGGAGGCTCGGTCTCCGTGCCGACCGCGACCGTGGCCCTGGTGCTCGCCTTCGCCGCGGCTCTCGCCGTGTCGGGGCGCGAACGGACGCTGGCGATGATCCTGCCGGTGCTGGCGGGCGCGCAGGCCGGACTGCACGTGTTGTTCTCCCTCGCGCACGCCGCGTCCCCCGCCGAGATGATCGGGCACGTCCACTCGGGGCTGCTGCCCGGCCTGGGCATGCTGGTGGCGCACGGCTGGGCCGTCGGGCTGACCGCGCTGTGGCTGGCGCGCGGCGAGGCGGTGCTGTGGGCACTGCTCCGGCGGCTCGGTGTCCGGCTGCGCCGCGTGCTCGTCGTGGTCGTGACCCCGGCGTACACGTCCTTCCTCACCGCGGGCGCGATCGAGCCGGGCGTCCTGCGCCCGGCCGTGCTGCGCCACGTCGTCAGCCGGCGCGGCCCTCCCCGGATCGTCACCGTCACCCCCGGCTGACCGCCCAGGTCACCCGGGGGCGTGACTCGTTCCCGAGCCCGCGCGTACGTGCGCGCGGGCCTGCGCCGACGCGGCCTTCGGGCTGCCCGGCGGACCGAATCAGCGTGACAATCCCGGCCGCGTGGCCGGCATGGCCCCATCGAGGCGGCGTTCGGCCGCGGCCTGCCGGTCCGGCCAGAAGAAAGGCGTCAACGTGTCTGCTCGTCGTATCAACCGTGCCGGAACCAGCCGTTACGGGGTCACCCGCGTCACCCGCGCCGGAATCCGGCGTACCGCCCCCGCGGGCGTCCTACTCGCGGCCGTGATGGTCCTGGGCGGATGTGGCTCCCAGGACAGCACGGTACCGGCCGCCGCCCCGAGTACCGCCGCACCCGCCGCCACCCCCGTCACCCCCGCCGTCGCCGCCGTCGCGTTGACGATCACCGATCCGTGGGTGAAGACCGCGAGGAAGGGGATGAGCGCCGCCTTCGGCACCCTGGTCAACAACACCGACGCCGAGGTGACGGTCGTCTCCGGAGCCTCGCCGCTGTCCCCGAAGATCGAGTTGCACGAGGTCGTCGACTCCAAGGGAAAGATGATCATGCGGCCCAAGGAGGGCGGGATCGTGATCCCCGCGAGGGGCACCCACCTGCTCCAGCCCGGCGGTGATCACATCATGCTGATGGGCATCACCAAGGCGGTGAAGCCCGGCGCGCAGATTCCCTTCACCCTGACCCTCAAGGACGGCAAGACCGTGGAGTTCACCGCGGTCGGCAAGGACTTCGCCGGAGGCAAGGAGGACTACCGGCCCGGCACGGACATGGGAGACGGTCACGGCGACAAGGGCGCAGACATGGGCGAGAGCGACGGCTGAGCGGGAACGGAGGAGAACTCATGCGGGAACCCCGACTCAGCCGTAGGGGCCTGCTCGCGGGAGGCGCCGCCACCGCGGTCGGCGCCCTCGCCGCGTGCGCCCCCGACCAGGCTGTCCCCCCAGTCGCCCCCCAGGCCGATCCCCGGACCGCTCCGGCCGCGTCCCCCGTCTCCGGGGGTTCCTTGACGGAACCCTTCGACGGGGTCCACCAGGCCGGGATCGCGACGGCGCCCCAGACGTACGGGGTGTTCGTCGGCCTGGATCTGCTGCCGGACACCGACCGTGAGGCGCTGGTCCGGATGATGCGACTGCTCACCGACGACGCCCGGCGGCTCACCCAGGGCAGGCCGGCCCTGGCCGACACCGAACCTGAGCTGGCCGTCCTGCCCGCCAGGCTGACCGTGACCTTCGGGTTCGGCCCCGGCCTCTTCACGGCGGCCGGGCTGGCCGACCGCCGTCCGGAGGCGGCGGCGCCGCTGCCCGCCTTCGCGATCGACAGGCTCAGGAAGGAGTGGAGCGGCGGGGATCTGCTGCTGCAGATCTGCGCCGACGACGCTCTCACCCTGAGCCACGCCCTGCGCATGGTCGTCAAGGACGCGCGCTCCTTCGCGAAGGTCCGCTGGACCCAGCGGGGCTTCCGGCGCGGCGCGGGCACCCAGCCCGCCGGGCTGACCCAGCGCAACGTCATGGGCCAGCTCGACGGGACCGTCAATCCGGCACCCGGCACTCCCGAGTTCGACCGGGCCGTGTGGGTGAGCGGCGGTCCGGAGTGGCTGCGCGGCGGCACCACGCTGGTGCTGCGGCGCATCCGGGCGGAGATGGAGACCTGGGACGCCGTGGACCGGGTCGCCAAGGAGTTCACCGTGGGCCGGCGCCTGGACAACGGCGCCCCGCTCACCGGACGCGACGAGCATGACATGGCCGACTTCGAGAAGCTCAACGCGATCGGCTTCCCCGTCATCTCCGAGCAGGCCCACATCCGCCGGGCCCATGTCGCCGACCCGAACCTGCGGATCATGCGCAGGGTCTACAACTACGACGAGGGGATCACCCCGGACGGGCACGCCGACTCCGGGCTGCTGTTCGCCTCCTACCAGGCCGACGTCTCCCGGCAGTTCGTCCCGATCCAGCGCAGGCTGGCCGAGGCCGACCTGCTCAACGAGTGGACGACCCCGATCGGCTCGGCCGTCTTCGCCATCCCGCCGGGATGCTCGCCCAACGGCTGGATCGGGGAGGGCCTCCTGGGCTGAGAGGGGCCGCTCGTGCCCGTGACGACCATGTCGTCACGGGCACCCGGTGGCCGTCCCGCGTTCCGCCGACCTCCTCGAAGCCGGGGCGATCCCTCCCCGCCGGGGAGGGATCGCCCGGTCAGGGAACTAGCGGTAGTGGACGAAGACCGGGTTGGAGTAGAACCACAGGTCCTCCCAGGGGCTCTCCTCGCCGTCGGCGAGCCGACGTAGATCTCCGGTGCGGCGTTGTTGCCGTTGCGGAACTCCCGGGGGTGTCCTGCCCGTAGACGCCGAGACCGGGCGCCGACCGCGAGGCGTGGTGGGCGATCACCAGCGGCTTCTGCCGCATGTCCTTCGCGGCCTTCAGGAACTCCACCATCTTGGCCTCGGTGTCGCGGCCGGGGTCGGCGGGGAACGCGTCGTGCTTGGCGAAGCGGCTCTCCAGCTCGAACAGTTGCTGTGCCTCACCGGAGTGGTGGGGATCATCAGCGTGTGGTGGTCCAGCGCCGGGGCGTCGAACTCCATCCCCCAGAACTGGAGGACCTCGGGCACGAGCACGCGCGAGCGCAGGAGGTCGAGGCCGTCCTGTCGCACTTCGCCGAGGACGTGCTCTTCACCTCCCCGACCGCGGCCGCGCTGGTCCCCGGCTCCGGAGGTGTGGTCCGGGGCAAGGCCGCCTTGCGCGAGTACTGGGCCGCGGGCCTGAGGGGCACGCCGGACCTGCGGTTCGAGATGATCGCCGCCTACGTCGGGATCAACACCCTGGTGATCAATTACCGCAACCGGACGGTGAGCGGCCGCCTGGTCAACGAGGTTCTCGTCTTCGACGGTCCCCTCGTCGTGGAGGGGCACGCCACACACCTCGACACCTGAGTGAGGCGCGGCGGCAGCGGCGCCTAACCTCCGCGAGCGATGGCGGACTCCGGGCGGCGGGCGGTCGCCCCAACGGGTGATCCTCTCCAGGCGGGGCGAACCGCCCCCTGTCCGAGCGAAGTCGGAAAGGGGTTCTTACTTGAAGTTGTAAACATTGTAAAGAGCTGCCGTTCACGAATATCCGCGCCGATATTTACGGAGATCTGTTCCGGCGTCACCGGGTGTTTCACCTCATTGTTAGGCCGTGGCAGAGTCCTGCCGCGAGAGGTATCCCCCGGACAAAGGCAGAGTCCATGGTCAAACGCGCCCTCGCAACCGCCGCCCTCTCCCTCACCGCACTCCTCGGATTAACGCCGCCCGCCTATGCGGTGACACTGGAGCAAAAGCTCGCCGCACTTTCGAATTTCAGCCAGCCCACCGCGGCCAGCGCCGCGAGCTGGCTTTCCGCCTGGCAGAACCAGGGAGCCTGGGGGGACTACGCCTTCGACTGGTCGACCGATCTGTGCTCGAGCAGCCCCGACCAGCCACTCGGCTTCGACTTCAGGACGCCGTGCCGGCGTCACGACTTCGGCTACCGCAACTACAAGGCGGTGAGCCAGTTCCCGGCGAACAAGGCACGCATCGACGACGCTTTCTACTTCGACATGAGGCAGGTCTGCGCGGGATATTCCACCATCCCCAGGGGCACCTGCAACAGCCTCGCCTGGACCTACTACCAGGCGGTCAAGGAATTCGGCACGCTCAACGTCACCGGGGCGCAGATCGAGCGGATCCGCCAGGCGGCCGAACAGGCCACCCAGGACGCGGAGGCGTGACCCCTCCCGCTCCCCGCGGGGGCGGGATCACTCCCCCTCGCTGATCCGCGGCGGGCCGGCCTCGTGCCGGCCCGCACCGCGACGACGGTCCGCGACCCCTGACCGTCTCGCCCCGGCGGGACACCTCGCCCATGCGAACGCCGGCGGGACACCTTGCCCACGTGAACGGATCGGGCTCACCGCGAGAGCCGCCCGCCCCGCGGGCCCCCAGGGCTCGCGTTCGCACCCCTTCGTGCCTAATATGATGGGCTGCGAGTGACAGGACACAAGGGAGACCAGAAGTGATAGGTGACGACGACATCTCCGGGTGATACCGGAAGTGATCGGCCACCGGCCGGCGCGTAGGAGCGCCGTCGCCGTGGCCATGCCGTCGTCTCACCGATTCCTGTTCCCCTGCTGGGCGGCTTTCGGCGCGCCCGCGTCCCACACGAGGTTTTCTCGCATGTCCGATGCGTTCATCATCTGCTCGAACCTTTCCTTCTCCTGGCCCGACGACACCCCGGTCTTCCAGGATCTCTCCTTCACCGTGGGCGGCGGCCGTACCGGCCTCGTCGCCCCGAACGGCGCCGGTAAGAGCACCCTGCTCAAGCTGATCGCCGGCGAGTACCGGCCCGGCGGCGGGACCGCGTCCGTCCAGGGCGTGCTCGGCTACCTCCCGCAGAGCCTGCCGCTGGCCGGTGACCTGACCGTGGCCGAGGTCCTGGAGATCGCTCCGGTGATCAGGGCCCTGGACGCCATCGAGTCCGGAGACACCGGCGAGGAGCACTTCACCACGATCGGCAACGACTGGGACATCGAGGAGCGCACCCGTGCCCAGCTGGACCGGCTCGGCCTCGGGGAGCTCTCCCTCACCCGGCCCCTGCACACCCTCAGCGGCGGCCAGGTCGTCTCCCTCGGCCTGGCGGCGCAGCTGCTGAAGCAGCCCGACGTCCTGCTGCTCGACGAACCGACCAACAACCTCGACCTGGCAGCACGCCGCAAGCTCTACGGCGTGCTGGAGGACTGGAACGGCTGCCTGCTGCTGGTCAGTCACGACCGGGCGCTGCTGGACCGGATGGACCGCATCGCCGAGCTCGACGGGGGCGAGATCCGCTCCTACGGCGGGAACTTCACCGCCTACGAGGAGGCCGCGCGCGCCGCGCGGGAGGTCGCGGAGAAGAACGTCCGCAACGCCGAGCAGGAGGTCAAGCGGGAGAGGCGGGAGATGCAGCAGGCCCGCGAGCGGGCGGCGCGGCGGGCCAGCAACGCCTCCCGCAACCTCAAGGACGCCGGCCTGCCGAAGATCTTCGCCGGGACGATGAAGCGCGACGCCCAGGAGTCGGCGGGAAAGGCGAACGAGGTCCACGCCGCGCGGGTCAACGACGCCAAGGCCCGGCTCGACGAGGCGGGCCGCGCCCTGCGCGACGAGCAGAGGATCACGCTGGAACTGCCCGGCACCAACGTCCCGGCCGGACGCACGGTCTTCCTCGGCGAACGGATGCAGGTCCACTACGGTGAGCGGGCCCTGTTCGCGGGAGAGGGCGCCGATCTGACCATCCGGGGACCCGAGCGGATCGCGCTGACCGGCTCCAACGGCGTCGGCAAGTCCACCCTGCTGCGTCTGATCAACGGCGATCTGGAACCGGGGGGCGGCCTGGCCAGGCGGGCCGACGGCCGGGTCGCCTACCTGTCCCAACGGCTGGACCTGCTCGATCTCGACCGCACCGTGGCGGAGAACATGGCCACGTTCGCCCCCGCGATGCCGCAGGCCCAGCGGATGAACCTGCTCGCCCGCTTCCTTTTCCGGGGCTCCCGCGTCCACCTGCCGGTCGGTGCGCTGTCCGGCGGTGAGCGGCTGCGCGCCACCCTGGCCTGCGTGCTGTACGCGGAACCGGCACCCCAGCTGCTGCTGCTGGACGAACCCACCAACAACCTCGACCTGGTCAGCGTCGGCCAGCTGGAGAGCGCGCTCAGCGCCTACGAAGGGGCGTTCGTGGTGGTCAGCCACGACGAACGCTTCCTCGCGGAGATCAAGGTCGACCGCTGGCTGCGGCTCTCCGAGGGCCGGCTGCTGGAGACGGGAGCCCCGGCGGGGAGCGAGGCGCCCGCGGACGGCTTCGGGCACAGGTGACCCCGTCGTGGTGTACGAGCGGGCCGGTTCCCGTCCGGCCCCCGTGCCCTGGACGCCGGCCCGTACCCGTTCGGGCGGCCGGACGCGTACGGGCCGGTGACGCGGACGCCCTGGTCGCCGAGTGGTGCTCGGATTCGTCGGCGAGGGCGGCCACTCGTCGGTGACAGCGCCGCGCGCGGTGGTTTTGCACCCGCCTTTCGAGCAAGTGCCGCCGAAACTTTCAAGTCGGGGTGACGTGGGCGCGCCACGGTCCGCGTCACCCTTTGTTCTCACCTGATAGCGGTAGTGCCGATCGGTAATCGGCTCTGAACAGGGAGAAACTCGTTCTTTGGCGCGCGGCGACGTGAGGGCGACAAGAAACGGCGCGGTGGTGGCTGTGCTGTGTGCCGGGGGAGTTCATTGACTCGACACCTGTTGTGCACTTATCGTTCCGGCCGGGTTCCCGAAAGTTTATATGAAATCTTGAAAGTTTCGGCGACCGCCCTGCGGATCCTGCGAAGAAGCGGGCGGTGCTCGGCCAACCCCGGCACCGGTTCAGGAGGAACGAACGTGAGGTCACAGCTCATCCTGTTCGCGATCGACATCTGCACGGTGATGTTGCTCGTCTTCGGGCTCTACTTCCCGCGACATCGCCGCCGCGATCTGGTCGTCGCCTACCTGGGGGTCAACGTCGGCGTCCTCGCGGTGGCGAGCGCGCTGAGCGCCAGCGACGCCGGTGCCGGGCTCGGGCTGGGGATGGCGTTGTTCGGCGTGCTGTCCATCATTCGCCTGCGCTCGACGGAACTCGACCAGCACGAGGTCGCGTACTACTTCTCCGCCCTCGCCATGGGCATCCTCGGCGCGCTGAGCACCACCTCGATATGGCTCAGCGGCGGCCTGATGGTGCTCATCCTCGTGGTGATGTACCTCGGCGACCACAGGCGGCTGTTCCGGAACTACCGGCATCAGATCCTGGTGCTCGACTCGGCCATCACCGACCACGTCGTGCTCGTCGCGCACCTGGAACAACTGCTCGCCGCCCGGGTGCACGCCGTCACCGTCCAGCGGCTCGACATGGTCAACGAGACCACCGTGGTCGACGTCCGGTACGCGCTGACCGGACGCGGCCTGACCGCCGAATCCGTCGCCCCCGCGCATTCCGGAGCGTACCGATGACCACGGCACCCCTCCTGCCGGCCCTGGCGGGGCTGGCCCCCGTCGGGCTCGCCGAACTGATCGACCGCGCCGCGCTGCAGACCAGGGTGGACCGCAAGTATCTCGTCCCGGCGGAGACGCTGCCCGGCCTGCTGGGGCGGCTCACGCCGTACGCGCGGGCACTGGACATCGCCGGCGAGCGTACGTTCCGCTACAGGTCGGTGTACTTCGACACCCCGCGGCTGGCCAGCTACCACTGCGCGGCGTACCGCAGGCGCCGGCGTTTCAAGGTGCGCACCCGCACCTACCTCGACTCCGACCAGTGCTGGCTGGAGGTCAAGATCAGCGGAGCGCGGGGGAGCGTCACCAAACACCGGCTGCCGTACCACCCGCAGGACTGCGGCACCGTGCACCTGGGGCGCGACTTCGTCGACGAGGCGCTCGCCCGCGAGCTGATCGTTCCCGCCGCCGGGAGCCCCCTCGACCCGATCCTGGTCACCGAGTACCACCGCGCCACCCTGCTGCTGCCGGACACCGCGAGCCGGGTCACCATCGACACCGGGCTCGTCTGGCGGGACGCCGGCTCCACGCTGAGGCTGTCCGGCCTCGCCGTGGTCGAGACCAAGTCCACGCTGGCCGCCACGCCGGTCGACCGCATGCTGTGGCAGGCGGGGATGAGGCCCGCCCGCATCTCCAAGTACGCCACCGGTCTGGCCGCTCTCCGCCTGGACCTGCCCGACGTGCCGTGGCGGCGGACGCTGCGCCGCCACTTCCGGGGCACCGCGCCGTCGGTGGACCCGGTGCCGGCCATCTTCCACCTGCCCGCCGCCCCCCGATCCGAACAGGAGACATCGTGCGTCTGACCCTCCGCGGCACCCGCGCCGCGGCCACCGCGGTGCTCCTCGCCGGACTGCTCGTCCCGTACCCGCCGTCGGCCACCGCCGAATCGGGTTCCGGCACCCGGCCGGGCGGTCACATCGCGAGCACCGCGGCCACCGACACCGTGGCCGCCAAGGCCAACGCCGGTGCCGCGGCGGCCGACCTGGTCGGCGACATCGCCTTCTCCGTGCCGAGCGGCACTTTCCAGGGACAGGTGACGGTGTCGCTGAGCACCGCGATCAGCGGAGCCCAGATCCGCTACACCACCGACGGGCGGCTGCCCACCGCGCAGTCGGCGCTCTACCAGGGCTCACCCCTGCGGTTCACCCGCACCACCCAGCTGCGGGCCCAGGCCTTCGTCGGCCAGGCGGCGTCCGGGGCGCCGGGAACGGCGATGTACGCCGCCCGCGACACCGCCACGGCGCACGACCTGCCGGTGATCATGATCGACTCCTACGGTGCGGGCAAGCCCGCCCGGGAGTACTTCGACGCCACCACCATGATCTTCCAGCCGGGCGGCGGCGGGACGACGTCGCTGGCCGCGGCTCCGGCGGTCGCCACCCGCGCCGGATTCCGGCTGCGGGGGCAGTCGTCGGCCACGTTCGAGAAGACGCCCTACCGCGTCGAGTTCTGGGACAACGACAACGACGACGCCGACCACCCGGTGCTCGGCATGCCCGCCGACTCCGACTGGGTGCTGCGCGGGCCGTTCACCGACAAGTCGCTGATCCGGGAGGCCTTCGTCTACGACCTCGGCAGGGAGATGGGCCTGCGGGCCCCGCGGTACGCGTTCGCGGAGCTCTACCTCAACACCGACGCCGGTCCGGTGGGCGCCGGCGACTACATGGGCGTCTACATGATCGTCGAGACGATCAAGAACTCCAAGGACCGTCTCGACCTCAAGCAGCTGGACGAGGACGACACGACCCTGCCGAAGATCACAGGCGGATACATCTGGAAGTTCGAGTGGATGGCCGCCGAGGAGCCGACGTTGCCGTGCAGCGGGCCGGCGGCCACCTGCTGGAACTACCTCGAAGTGGCCGACCCGTCCCCGTTGCAGCCCCAGCAGCGGGACTGGCTGCGCGACCACGTCCAGGAATTCCACAACGTGCTGCGGGCACCGAACTTCGCCGACCCGGCCACCGGCTACCGGGCGTACATCGACGTCGACTCCTTCATCGACCACCTGATCGTCAACGAGTTGAGCCGGAGCATGGACGCGTACGTCCGCAGTTCCCACTTCTACAAGGACCGGGACACCAAGATCTTCGCCGGTCCGTTGTGGGACTTCGACCTCACGTTCGGTGTGGGCGGATTCTTCCAGAACGACCAGATCGCGGGCTGGCAGTACCAGCAGACCCGGCAGCCACTGGCCAACGACTGGTTCACCCAGCTCCTGCGGGATCCGGCCTTCGTCGACCAGGTCAGGTCGCGCTGGCAGACGCTACGCCGCGGCCCGCTCTCCGACACCGCCCTGCAGAGCAGGATCGACGCTCTCGCCAGGCCGCTGCCCAACGCCGCGCAGCGCAACTTCCAACGCTGGCCGAACCTCTCGACGCCGGTCATCGGCTTCTTCAACACCCCGACCGCGCCCACGTGGCAGGGCCAGGTGCAGTACATGCGGGACTGGATGCTGCGCCGTACGGCCTGGCTGGACTCGACGGCGGGGTGGGGCGGTACGACCACCACCCCGACCCCCACTCCCACCCCCACTCCGACCCCCACGCCGACCCCGACTCCCACGCCGGGCGGCGCCTGCTCGGCGACGTTCCGGGTGGTCACCTCCTGGTCCGGTGGTTTCCAGGGTGAGGTCACGGTGCGCGCGGGCAACGCGCCGATCAGCGGCTGGACCGTGAACTGGGCCTGGCCCGGTTCGCAGACCGTCACCCAGCTGTGGGGAGGTGTGCGCTCGGGCTCCGGTTCGAACGTGACGGTGCGCAACGAGTCGTGGAACGGCTCGATCGCGGCCGGCGCGAGCACGACCTTCGGCTTCACCGCCGGAGGGTCCTCCGCCACCCCGGTGGCGACCTGCGCCGGCCCGTGACCGCAGCGGTCACGACCGGCTGAACGCCGAGGACCCGCAGGGACGAAGAGTCCGAGAAACCTCGAGGCCCAGGTCGGGGATCGTTTCCCGGCCTGGACCCCGGCGTTGGAGCGGGTGGAGGGAATCGAACATTCCGGCCGACGCCGCTCCCACCCGGCCCGGGTGAGCCCGTACTCGACCTCGCCGTGCTCGGAGCTCGATCATCTCCGGCCGTTCCCCGAGACGCCTTCGACCACGCCCGGGAATCAGCCGGGATCAGGGTTGTTGTGCCACTTCTCGAAGGGGGGAACGGGCGAACGGGTGAGTTCCAGGAACTGCTGCGCCCTGTCCAGGCAGCCGGGGCAGAGGGGTTCCTCGACCGATCTGGCCGTCGCCTCCGGTGTCGGTTCGCGGAGGGTGCCCAACACCGTCATACCGGGAGGAAGACCGCTCTCAGGGTCGATCGTGACGGTCGTCACGCTCGCGGGGACGAAACCGAAGGTGCGCTTGCATACGTAGCATCTGCCGATTGTCGTGATCTGCTCATCTGCCATATGGCGTCATCCTCCTTCATCGCACCGTACATCCCGGCCGGTTCCCTCTGGCGGGGCGCTGGTCCTCTCACGCTTGTAAGCGGTCGATGGAGATCGCGGCGCCGGCCTGACGGCACGCGACCACGCCGTCAGGCCGGGTGTCAGCGCTGAGCGGCGGCGAGCTTGGCGCGGAGCGCCGCGGCCTCGACGGGTACTCCCGGCGACTCCCAGAAGTTCTCGATCTCCCCTGCGTAGATGGAGCCGTACGCGGGGGTTCCCGGCTGGAAACGCCACCCGTCCGCGAGTGCTCCCGCGTCGACGGTGTCATAGCCGATCCGGTCGAGGAACGCGGTCGCCTCTCCCCTCGCGCCGGCGTCGTCGCCCGCGATCGCCAGGGCGCTGCGGTCCGCCGCGCCGGAGGGCCGGGCCAGCGCCCGCAGGTGCCGGAAGTAGATGTTGTTGAAGACCTTGACGACTTTGGACATCGTCAGGTGCCGCTGCAGCAGTTCGCTGGACGTGACGGATCCGGCGTCGAGCTCCGGGAAGGCCCCGTCCCGCTCGGAGTAGTAGTTGTTGGTGTCGAGGACGGTCTTGCCGGCGAGCGGCTCCACCGGAACGTCGAGGTAGGCCCGCAGCGGGACGCTGACGACCACCAGGTCGCCGGCCGCGGCGGCCTCGGCGGAGGTCGCGGCGGCGGCCCTCGGCCCGAGCTCGTCGACCAGTTCCTTCAGCGTCCGGGGGCCGCGTGAGTTGCTCAGCACCACGTCGTAGCCCGCCGCGACGGCGAGCCGGGCGACCGTGCCACCGATGTTCCCGCTGCCGATGAATCCAACAGTTGTCATGGCGACCCCCAACTGCCGCGCCGCACCCGGCATTCCCCGCCGCTTCCCCACGGACCGCGGACGACGGGCGGCGGTCCCGGCCGTGCCGGAGCCCGTGGGTGTGGTGCCGCTGCCGCGAGCGGAAGGGCTTGCATGGACTCGTGGTCATGGGCGCCGGGCAGGCGCGTGAGGAGCTTCACCACCCGGTGGGGCGGCTCGATCGGCCGGTGTGACCGCCACGCTCGCGGACACCGGCCCGGTGATCGCCGTCGTCGATCGAGATGGCCGGTCGGGGGCCGCCGTCGCTACCCGTGCGGCGCCAGCCCGTACATCGCCGTGGAGAGCAGGCGTTCGACCAGGTCGGACGATCCGCCGGGTTGTTGCGCCGCCCAGGCCAGGCCGATGGCGAGCGAGATCACCTCGTGGACCGTGACGTCGGCGCGTACCTGCCCGGCCTCCTGCGCGCGTTCCAGCAGCCGCGCGCCGGAGGACTGCATGGCGGCGCAGGACAGGTGCATTTCGGAGCTCTCGTCGGCCAGCGCCGCCATGATCGATTGGGGTAGCCCCTGGTAGGTGCGCGTGCCGGCGGCCAGCTCGTTCAGCCATGTCAGCAGCGCGTCGTGCGGCGCGTGCGCGGGCGAGTCGAGCAGCTGCTCGGCGCGCTCGCGCAGCGTGTCGAAGTTGCTGTCGAGGATGGCCTCGAGGAGGGCCTCGCGAGTGGGGAAGTGCCGGTAGAGCGTGCCGATCCCGACCTCCGCCCGTCGGGCGACGTCGCGCAGGGAGGCGTCGGTCCCATCGGCGGCGAACGCGTCGCGGGCCGCGGCCAGCAGACGTTCGCGGTTACGCCCTACCTCTGCCCGGGATGTGCCGGCCACGTGTGTCTCCTCGGTTTGACCTGCGGAGCAGTGCTCCGTATTGTGCGGCGGGCAGTTGCGGAGCGGTGCTCCGCCCTGCTGATCAGCGTACCCATGGAGCACACATGACCACGACAGATCGGACGATCCTCGTCACGGGAGCGACCGGGCAGCAGGGCGGCGCCACCACCCGGCACCTGCTCGCCGACGGCTGGCACGTACGGGCACTGGTCCGGGACCCGCGCGGCGCGGCGGCGACACGGCTCGCCCGCGCCGGCGTCGAGCTGGTCACCGGGGACATGGACGACCGGGACAGCGTCGACGCCGCCGTCCGCGGCGCGCACGGCGTGTTCAGCGTCCAGCCCGCCTTCATCGCGCCCGGCTACGCCGAGAACGAGCTGCGGCGCGGCCTGAACGTCGTCGACGCCGCGATCGCCGCAGGCGTCCGGCACCTCGCCGGCACGGTGCCCCTGGACAAGGCCGGGTACGCGTACCACGCCTTCCGCGACGGCGCACACCGCGGCCGATGGGTGCTCACGAGCTGACACGGCCGCCTGGCCCGTCAGGCGGCCCGTCACCATCCCGTTGGCCTCGGCGTCGAGCACGTAGTGGTTTCCCGTGACGAGCACGCCTGCCTCCATGCCGAGCGGGAACACCCACGGCAACAGCGCCGACCGCGGCTTCTCCCCGGTCCTGGCATGGTGGACGGATGACGATCCGCGGGGTGCTGTTCGACGTCGACGACACGCTTTTCGACTACTCGACCTCGGAAGAAGTCGGCGTGCTCAAGCACCTGGCGGCCGAGGGGCTGCTGGAGTTCTTCCCGTCGCCGGCCGACGCGGTGGCGATCTGGCGGAAGATCATGGAAGAGGAGTACGCGCGATTCCTCGCCGGTGAGCTGACATTCACCGGGCAGCGACTCTCACGGACCCGGCGGTTCCTGGCACATGTCGGGGGCCTTCCCGCAGGCGGCATCTCTGACCACGAGGCGGGCGTCTGGTTCGCGAGATACGGGGAGTTCCAGAACGCCGCGTGGGCCGCTTTCCCTGACGCCGACCCTGTGCTCAGAAAACTCGCGCCGCGATTCCGGCTCGGTGTCGTCTCCAACTCGTCGCTGGCGTACCAGCAGCGCAAACTACGCGTGATCGGCCTGCTCGACCACTTCGGTGACGCGATCGTCTGCTCCGACGAGCACGGCGCGCCCAAGCCGAACGCCGGCATCTTCCTGGCAGGATGCGCGGTCCTTGGAATGCCGGCGCACCAGGTCGCGTACGTCGGCGACAAATACGAGATCGACGCTCTCGGCGCTCGTGATGCGGGCCTTCGCTCGTACTGGCTCGACAGGGCGGCCACCGGAGCCACGCCCCTGGACGGGATCACAGTGATCCGGTCCCTGGACGAACTGGCGATCGCACTGATGGGACAGGACCTGCCGCCGCCGGCCGGTGCGGGAGCGTGACGATCGACGTACAGGTCCCCGTTCGTGGCCGGGGCCGGCGCGCATCCGGCACGCGCGCCATGGTGTGCCGTCCTCGGCAGGAGGCGAAGATGACGCCGTCCAGCGGGAAAAGCCGTGGAGACCGCCGCGCCAGGCTGTTACGAAGGGCGGAGGACAGGAGTACGGGCGAAAGGCGGCGGGCACCGTGGACGCGATCGGGAAACTCGCGATCGGCGATGTGTCGATCGTGGCGAAAGACCATGGCGGGCACGGTATGGACGTACTTCTCCTGCATGGTGGCGGGCGGACGGCCTCATGGCTCAGCTGGCCGGGTTCGAGCCGGAGACCAGGCACGCGGACCGGACCGGAGCCGAGTTCACCGCCGAGTCCCTTTCCCACGTGTCCGTCTACCGCATCCCGGCGGACCGTTAGCGTCGTCGGAGGCTCGGGCACCACGTCGTCTCGGGGTGCCGGTGACGGTCGGGTGATCGGCGGCCAAGGGCACGTGGCGGGCATGCGGGGATGCCGGGGAGGGTGTTCATGCTGATCAGGGCGGCGCGGGCGGACGAGGGCGCGGCGCTGGCCGCGCTGGTGTTGCGGTCCAAGGCGCACTGGGGGTACGACGAGGTGTTCATGGCGGCGTGCCGGGAGGAGCTGACGGTCGCGGCGGCGCGGATGGAGGCGCGGCGCACGGTGGTGGCCGAGCGGGACGGCCGGATACTGGGGATGGCCACGCTGGAGGGCGAGCCGCCGACGGGTGAGCTGGGCATGTTGTTCGTCGAGCCGGAGGCGATCGGCCAGGGGGTCGGACGGCGGTTGTTCGCACACGTGACGGAGGCCGCGGCCCGGGCGGGGTTCGCGCGGCTGGGCATCGATTCCGACCCGCACGCCGAGCCGTTCTATCTGGCGATGGGGGCAGTACGGGTCGGCGAGGTGCCTTCGGGGTCGGTGGCGGGCCGGCTGCTTCCCCGGCTGATCGTGGACGTCGCCCGGGGCGCGAGGAGCCGGTGACGGAGCGGTTGTCGTCACGGGGGCCGTCATGAGGGCCGTCACGGGGGCCGTCACGGGGGCCGGATCGGTTCGCTTGAGAGGTCAGCGCGCGGGGGCGTGGAGAGGTGTTGAGATCGACTGCTACGCGCATCCTCGTGGCGAGCTTTCGAGAACAGCCGGTTACGGTGATCGCCCACGAGCCCCCGCGCGATCCCTGGATCTTCGTGCGTACCGCGCATCTACCCGTACACGAAAAACGGACGTGACCGGACCGTCGCGGACAGCGCGAGCAAGATCGCGAAAGAGGCCATGCGGAAGGTGGTGGGGGGACGGGGTACGCAATGGGCACAGAAGATCGGCAAGGCCCTGGAAACAATCAAGACCCAAATCTGGAAATCCGCCTCGATGCGGTGACGCAGATCGCTCCGGACGATTTCTACGTCACTGCTGCCATCCTGGCCGAGACAGCGCGGCCGGTTACGGGAAAGGCAACAGAATGATCACTTTCGACGGGACCTTCTACTGCATCACGAATCCCGAGTTCGAAATGACCATTCCAGCATGGGAAGGATACGAGCCGGACACCGCCGACCAGGCAGATGCGACGATCACCTTCCGCGATGGCTCCCGCCGGTATGCGACCTTCATGACCCTGGATGTAGTCCAGCAGATCATGGACAAGAACGCGCGCACCGGTGAGCGCCTCGGCGGCCGGTACTTCTGGTGCTCAGATTTGATCGTCATCAGGGACGTCGGGTTCGAAGGTATGGCGGCTGCGATCCATGACCTGATCTCCTCAGGAGACATCGAAGGAGCCTGCGGTCTGCTCGACCCTCTTGACGAGGATGGAGAGAGCTCAACGCCTCCGGAGAGCTCGGAGTGAGAGCGGAGCGGGTGCGGGAATCGAACCCGCGCTGTCAGCCTGGGAATCGTCCACTGACCCTGCTGCCCTGGGCCGGGAAAACGGGAGGGCAGGCGGGGGCAGGTCGAGTCTCCGTGATTCCTCGTGAGTGACCGTGGTCCCTCGCCTGTTCCGGCACGCGATCAAGGTCGGGGCCTCTTTCTTGTCCGACCACCCCGGCCACGGTCAAGGGCTCACGGCCTGCCCCCGAACGGTGCTGGATAGGTGTGATCGTGAGCCGTTGTGAGGGAATGGTGCAGTACTCGCTGCGGTACCGCACCATTCCCTGGTTCTCCCGTCCTCCTCGAAGACAGGTTGTCGATGCGTCTACATCCAGGTGAGACCGAGGCCGTTGGCTGGCGGGTGGTGACCGTGCTCGACGCCGTCCGGCAGCTGTGCGACGCGTCACCCGACGTCACCGGACGTCCGCGGGTGATCGCGATTGACGGCCGGGGCGGCGCCGGCAAGACGACCCTGGCCGAGCGGCTGCGCAAGGCGGTGCCCACCTCCGCCACCGTGCACACCGACGACATCGCCTGGAACCACGCCTACTTCGACTGGGGCGACGTGCTCGTCGAGAACATCCTGAAGCCCCTGCACCGGGGTGAGGCGGTGGACTTCCGCCCTGGTGCCTGGATCACCCACGACCGGCCCGGATCGATCACCGTCCCCGCCGGTGCCGACGTCATCTGGGTCGAGGGCACCGGCGTCATCCGCGAAGAGCTCGCCCCGTGGTTGGACGCCTCGGTGTGGATGCAGGGTGACCTCGATGAGCAGGAGTGCTTGCTGGTCGTCCGCGACGGTGACTCCCCCGGGCAACTGGAGCACGTGGCGAACTGGCTGCTGGAAGAACTGCCGTTCATGGTGCGAGAACGGCCGTGGGCCCGAGCCACCATGATCGTCGCCGGCCCTCCGCGGATCGACCACGACCCGGACACCGAGTTGGTCGTCGCCCCGCCGACCGACCCTTAGGTCGGCCGACCCACCCGCGGAACGCGGATGAGCGGTTCGAGATCAAGAACGCCGGGATGGAACGTTCTGGGGAACGCCCCGTGTTGACCATCTCGGATTGTCACTCCGGCCAATGGCTCGGCGATCAGCTCGACTCAGGCCGCACCGGCCGAGCGTACAGGGTTGAAGCAGCCCGCGATGGCGCGGTTCGAGGCAGGTGGGACGATGCCGACGATTCCGATGCAGGAGAGGCTTGCGGAGGCATTGGAGATGCGGCTCAGTGTCCAGTTCCAGCCGTTGCGTGAAGCTAGTCGATCTGTCGAAGAGGTAATGAAGCCATCCGTCTCATCGGCACGTAACGGACACGGCGTTGGATCTCCGTATGGGATGCTGCCGGCATGCGGAACCGCCCACCTAGGCAGGCCATGCGATCGCGAACCGTATGGACTGTGGCCGCTCGGCTCGGCCAGATGCACTGGTTCTTTGGCAACGTCTATGAAGCGATGGTGGACATGCCTCAACTACTGGCGGATGCTCGATCGCATCGAGTGCCGAAGCTTCTGGGAGCCGGAAGTCCGCTGCGCTATTACCTTCCGGTGGCACCGCTGACCTTGGCAGGCACTGCGGCCAGTCTGATCGACAGTTGGCGGTCCGGTGGTGACAGACGTGTCATCATCGCGGCTGCGGTGAGCATGGCATCAGCGACGGCGCTGACGGCCTATCTGGTGCGGACCGTCAACCTTCGACTCCTGCGAAGCAGTGAGCCGCTGAGCGTGACGGAAGTTCGCGGTCTGGTTCAGATCTGGCACCGTGGCAACCTGGCGCGTTTGCTGGCGCTCATCGTCGCGATGTGGGCACTGCGTCAGGCTTCCTGCGTAGCAGATTCTGCAGCGAACGCCTGAAGGTGGCGGTGGAAGCATGTAGTCAACCGAAGCGACTCCACGAAAGCCGGAGTACATCAGAACCCGCGCCGTCAGCTTGGGAATTGCATGGACCATGCCTTGTGGGGGCGCTCATCTGGTTGTCGGGCCGGGCGTGAGTGACCGTGGTCGATCCCTCGTCACCGGGGCCGACGGCACGACGATCATTGTCCGGCCAGGGGCATCGGTCAGGCTCCTGCTCCTGAGGGTCGTACTGCGCGGGTCAGGAGAAGTGGACTTCAGGCGCCGGCCAGGTCCCGTCTTCGGTGAACCGCGATCCCCAGTAGAACGGGTTCACGTCGCGAAGGGTGCGAGCGCTCCATCCCACCGCGCTGGAGTCGTCGGGCACACCGACCTGGACATCAGGCCCCCACAAGGCCAGACGTTCGAGGAATCCTGACATGTCAAGACATGGCAGAACCCCTGCTGGTCGCCTGGATAGAGCGTCCAATCACGTACTGCGATCAACCGCATGCGCCGATGAGGGGGAGGAGGATCATCCCGACCCTTGACCACTTCTGGCTGTCCTGCTGCCACATCGACCGCGGGGCGGGGCAGTGGCTCGAGAAACTCGAACAGCTCTGAGAATGGCTGAAGCCCGGGTCGGGAATCCATGCCCGACCCGGGCCTTGAAGCATGGAGCAGGTGACGAGAATCGAACCCGCGCTGTCAGCTTGGGAAGCGGCCACTGATCTTCGTGCGCTGACCTGCGGAATCATAGGTCCTACTAGGGGCAGTGTGACTCCCCGCTGTTCCCCGTGATTCACCATGATCGCCCGCTGCATCTGACACGACGATCATGAGGTCAACCAGTACGGATGCACCTGAGATTCGGCCTCTCGGTCTCGTGCCCAGTGGCCCTCGGCACCCTCGGCCTGTGCACCATCCGCGCCCTCCGAGACGGCGGGCCGGGCTGACGAAGGAAGCCCGGACCTTCGATCGCCGTCAACCGGCTCGGTGATCAGCCACAGCGCGATCACGACCCGTATGGGTGTGGTGGCTGACCCATGGCTAGGGCCAGATCAGGCCCTGGTCGGTCCAGATGACGCCCTTGTTGCGACACAGGCAGAAGGGGTGGCCGATCGGGTCGGTGTAGACCCGCCAGCCGTAGCCGTCGGGGCCGATGAAGTCCTGCTGCAGCGTCGCGCCGAGGTCGAGGACGCGGCGCTGCTCGGACTCGATCTCGTCCACTTCGAAGTCGAGGTGGAACTGCTTGGGGTGCTCGCTGTCGGGCCATTGCGGAGCGCGGTAGTCGTCCACCCGGATGAAGGCCAGCTCGACCTCGCCGAACTTGATGCCAGCCCAGTTCTCGTGGCTGCCTTCCTTGACAGGGCGGCCCGTCACCTCGGAGTAGAAGGCCGCCAGCTTCATCGTGTCCGGGCAGTCGATGATGAAATCGGTGAATCGCAGCATTCCGCGATCTTTTCACAAGATCTTTGATACAGGCCTTAGCCACGATGGCGGGTACCGGGCGGCTACAGGAGCCTTGCCCGAGCTGTCCTCTGTGTGGACGCAGTGGCGGGGCCGGCGACGGCGCGTCCTTGGTCGGTGGGTGAGGCTTGGTGCGGCGGGCGCTGCGTGCGGCGGGCGGCCCGCGTTCCCGCCGTCGGCCGGGACCGGCGCCCACGCCGCACGCCCGGCCGGGCGGAGCGGGCGGCGGCGCGGAGCGCCGTCGCCTTGACCCGGCCACCGGGGAACTGCTGCCCACCTGGGACGAGGCGCTCGACCAGCTCGGCGCCGACGAGGCGGCCGAACCGCTGCACGTGGTCCGCTTCGGTACTCAAGTCGATGTTCAGGGCGTGCTCGCCGGATCACCCGACGCTGACCAGTGCATCGGCTACCTGTCGAAGTACCTGACCAAGAGCCTCGGCGACCCCCTCGACCCTGAGGACCCGGACAACCACGCCCGCCGTGACCACGCGACCCGCATGGTCGAGGCGCTGCGCTACGAACCGTGTTCGCCGACGTGCCCGAACTGGCTGAGGTATGGCGTGCAGCCCAAGGGTGCCAAGGCGGGCATGCTGCCGGGCCGGTGCAAGGGCAAGGCGCACAAGGCCGAACACCTCGGCTACGCGGGCCGTCGCGTCCTGGTCTCGCGTAAGTGGTCGAACAAGACTCTGCGGGAGCACAAGCAAGATCGGCGGGCCTGGGTGCTCGACATGCTCGGCCTGCCCGACGACACCGTGACCGACCCGCACCGCTACATCTGGCGGCCGGTCTCCTCCAAGGATCCCAACCGCACCCCGCCGGCCAAACGGCTGCTGCGCGAGGTCGCCAACCGCCGGCGCACCCGCGCACGCCTGATCGAACTCCAGGCCAGAGCGGACGGCCTCCCTGTTCCAGATCTTTCGGCAACTCCGGCCCTGGGGGTGGCGGCATGACCAGGAAGACCAGGCAAGAGCCCACCTCGCCTCTCCCGGAACTCGCACAAGGCCGGTTGCTCACCGTCGAAGAGGCGGCCGAACGGCTGAACACCTCGGTCCGTTTCCCCCGTCGCCTGATCGAGGAACGGCGGATCGCCTTCATCCACGTCGGACGCAACGTCCGCATCTGCCCTTTCCCTCGCGTGGAGACCGAACCGGGAGAGGTTTGGTGGCAGCAGTCACAGACGGCCTTGATCCGGAGGAGTCGAGATGTTGGGCTTGCCTGGGACGCGGCAGAGGGAAAGAGTCGGCTTCCACCCCAACCATCTACAGCCTTCGTGGTGCAACTTAGATCATCCAGGAGCCGAGTACCCCCGCCGGAGGCATCTTCTGACTGGACAGGCGAGATCGGAAGGGTGTCGTGCTAGCGTCGCGGCTCGTGCTGGAGAACGTATATGTGGGTAGCGCGGACGTGGATGCGGCCTGTGACCGTGGTTGGCTGCTCGGGCACTTCAAGCCGGCTGATGATGTCCGGCACAGTGACGGCGTTGAGATCAAGTGGGGCGTGCATCCGCGTGGCGATGAGCGTGCGCGATGGGTCACCGGTGAGAAGCGCACGGCGCTGCTCATGTTGATCAGCGGCCGTTTTCGGGTGGAGCTGCCGGGACGTAGCGTGCTGTTGTCCAGACAAGGTGACTACGTCGTGTGGGGTCACGGCGTCGATCATTCCTGGTATGCCGAGGAGGAATCGGTGGTGCTCACGGTCCGCTGGCCGTCGGTCCCGGGTTATGCGGTTCCTGACCAGGGACTCGAAGACCCGTCAGGCGGCAGCGGAGGGGCCGGCGCTCATATGAAGTACCCGAAGGCGCCGCGAAGCGGTGAGAGCCGGTAGTCGGAGCCCGCCGAGTAGGCGGCGGTGCGGCCCCACTGCGGCGGACGATGGTCGAGTGCGGCGCGCGGGCCGATTCCCGCCGCCGTTCGGGACCGGCGTCCACGCCGCACGCCCAGACAGCGGACGGCAGAAGGCCGAGTACGGCGACGCGGCGCGCTGCCGCTTGACCACGTGGGCCGCGCTGATCTATCTGCACACCGAGAACGGGCGGGATCAGATGATCGCCGACGGCACGGGAAAGCTTGCCGAAGCCGTTCTCAAGAAAGAAGATCCACCGGCATCGGGCACGCATCTGGCACGGGAAGCTCGCTCGTTGTCTATCGCTTGACGGCAGCCTGGTTGTGCTGCCGCTGATAGGCGATCTTGTCGGTGGCGAAGTCTACGCTTCCCGCCCATGACCAGAGATGAGACTCCTGTCGTGCAGATCAAACAGATGGATGTGGAGGTGGATTACAGCCAGGTCTATCTCGTGGATGAGGGGTGTGACGCGTACGGCCAGTTTGATGGCGTGCCGGGCCACCCTGTGGGGATCATCCAAGTCGAAAAAGGCAGGGCCTCCCTGCTTGTGGGTCCTCAGTGGGGAACGGTGGAGTTCACGGTGACTGTCGCCGATCAGGATCCGGGTGCCGACCTCGATGGCTACGAAGACATCGTCGAGATCAGCTATGAGTCCCCATCAGGCCGTGTTTCTCTGGAGGAGTGGGAAGGGCGGGAACATTCTCTTCCTCCGTTGCCCGCCGGTCCCGGAGCGTATCGTTTGCGCTACCACGTCAGAGGTATGGACGAAGAGGACGCGATCGAAATAGGTGATCACTACTTCCTGCAGATCTGGCCTGAGCCGCCACGTGATCCCACCGTGCTCAAATCCACGAGTTCATCTTTTCAGTACTGGCTGAACTCTGAACGATCCAGGCAAGCTGGCGTGGAATAGAGCGATCTGCATTGTCAGCTTGGGAAGTCTCTGCGCGCCATGGCCGCTGACCAGGCAGAACGCTGACCTGTGGGGGAGTGGGATGAGTGTCCGTGACCCCCTGTGAGTCCTCCTTGATTTCCCTGCTGACGGGCACGCAACGGGCTCGATGTGACGAAGCGACCGCTTCCTTATCAGGACCATCCGCCGCGTGATCAGAAGCTCGCATCCTGCTCTGGGATGGCACCGGGCGGTCGTGATCGTGAGCGGTTGTGTGGGGCTGTTGCGGTAGCCCAGCCGTTTCCTGGTTCTCCCCATCCTCTTCGTAGCTGCCGATCCCCAGGGTGAGGCTGCCGTGTCAAGGGTCAACGAAGTTGATCGCATAGTGACGCCGTAGGCATCCTTGACTCGGGGCCTCAACCGGAATACTCGATCAGCGAGGAGGACGGGTTGCTGGCTTCTGAGTGCGACCGTCACTCAGAGTTCATCGTCTACTACCTCCCGTCAACAGCGTCATCCATGCATATCTCGCATGGTGCCAAGCAAGGGCGCCAGGTGGGCTGCGCCTGAGAATCAGCCCAGGCTCCAAATGGCGGCAACAGGGAACCAGCGTTTAGCGTCGGCCGTTCTCTTGGCATGGGGAAGGTTGAAGATCGCTTAGATGACTTCTTCGATCGGCATGGATGGCTTGCGTTCCTGTTAATTGCCCTGATGTTCAGTGTTGCTCCCCTGATCCTGTTGGGGCAGGTGTTTGATCAACCGTGGCTTTGGTCGCGAGTCATGGTAGGCGGCGCAATCGGTACGAGCGTGGTCGCTGTTCTCGTAGGGTTGACCTTGGTTCGGAAGATACGTCGAATGGCGTTCGGTGGGCTCGCCCTCTTGGTCGCGGTTGCGCTTGGAACTACCGCTGCAATAGGTGGATTCAGTCGGAGGCATGACCCTATTCCTCTGGGAAACGCCGGGCAAGCGGAATTGGCGGGCTTGTTGACTGCGATCGTCGCCTTGGGCGCTGTGGCGGTCCTGGTCATAGGCGCCTATTGTGTGCTTAGACAGAAACGGGGTCGGCGGCACCACGGTCGAGTAGAGGAACTTGCCCCGAATATGTATGCGGCAACGTGCGAGTGCGGCTGGCGGGGAAAGGTCAGACAGGACAGCTCGGCAGCCTTCGTCGACGCGGGCAACCATGCGAACAAGGTAGACCTCTTGATACGGAAACAGGGCCTCTTCCCCTTCAACGGGGCGGCATCTATTCAGCGGCCAGCGGCGGCGCGCCCTGGGGCCTGTACGGACTTCGGATCTTCAGATGGGTTGAAGGCTTCGGACCCACAAGATGGCTCCGCGTAGATGAAGGTCGGCCTCCTCTTCTCCTCAGAAGCCGGGTGGTCAGCCGGCGGCGGTCGGAGTAACCCGCCGGGTGCGCCGGTAGTACGACCAACCGGCGACCGGTAACGCGATCATCCACGCGAGGAAGATGGGCAGGCCGATGAACGCGCCGGTCAGGGTGAACGGATCGTCCGGACTCGCCTCGGCGATGGCACGAGGGATCTGCACGGGCAGGGTGAGCGAGTAGCCCACCAGCAGGACGGAGCCCAGAATGGTCGGGGTGAGTGGAAACCATGGGGGGACCCGGTGTCCGCCCAGCACGGGGATCCACCGGGGATAGACCAGCCCCCAGCCGCTGATCAGACCGAGCGACAGGATTCCACCGAGGACGGCGAGCAGCGCCAGCACCCCGAGGTACATGGCACCCGCAGGGATACCCAGGATTCCGTCCTCTGGGTAGCTTTCCGTGCCGTGACTGCGGCCGTGATACCAGGCGTCGAAGCTCGCTTCATGGGCCAGGAACGGGATTCCGAGTATCCAAGGGATGTGTAACGGCACGAATCCGAAGATGGGAGCCGCCCAACCTACTGTTCCGGCGATACGCGCCCAGCGGGGTGGCGGAGGAACTGCTGTATGTGTCATGGCCGTAGGATCCACGGCGTCGCCTGTGATCAGACTGAGAGATGCTGATGAGTCTCTCAGTCTGATCACAGGCGGCCTGGCCCATCACAACAGGCTGACCGCCCGCGCCGGCCGCCTCGTCCATCACGACGAAGTCCTGTACACCGAGCGCCGCATCAGCCACATCAAGGAGTGGCGGGGCCGGTCTTCAGCTTCGACGACCTCGGACGGCCACCTGGCCGGGCTCAACCTAAATGGCGTCATCGTATAGATGCGAAGCCTGCAGCACGCCTGAAGATCCGAATTTCAAACAGGCCGTAGTGGCCCGGGAAGATCGAACAGCTCTGAAGGCGAGTAAGGTCCGAGTTGGGAATCCATCCCTGACCTGGGCCTTCGCTCTTGGAGCGGGTGACGGGAATCGAACCCGCGCTGTCAGCTTGGGAAGTGTATGGATCACAGCTTGTAGGGGCGCTGAGCTGGGCGTTCGGCCGGTCATGAGTGACCGTGGTTGACCCCCCGTCACCCTGTCTAATGGCACGCTAATGGCACGGGCGGCAGGATGATCCGGTGAAGCTGAACAAGAAGGTCGCGGCGGGGATCGCGGAGGAGTACCTGGACCGATGGCGCCGTGCCGCGCGCTACGACGAGCTTACCGTGATGGAAGAGAACGGTGACAAGGACTGGGAGAACGTCACCGGCGAGGATGGCCAGGAATACAAAGTCCTCGCCTACGTGCTTCCGCACGGCGACGAGACGCTTCGGATGGTGATCTCGGTAAACCACCGCAGGAAAGATCATGCGGCTGCTGACCCGCTGATCCGGGAAGCGGTCATGCGCTCAGACGGCATTGTGACCACACCGGCAGATCTGGTTGAGCTGGAGGACCGTTGGCTTCTGCCCTATCGCGGTATGCAGGTGGTCCAGGTCCAGGTGAGCTATCAGTTGACGTTGCTCCTCGACGGTGACGCCCAGGTGACCATCGAGACCACGGCGACCCTCACCAGCGGCCCACTGAGCGCTCCCGAGGCGGAGCCGGTCCAGCTGGCCCCTGAACGCCAGGAGGTGGCGCCGGCCCTGGCGCTCTTCGGCGCGACACTCGTGTCATCGGTCGCCTTCAAGTCCGGTGCGCTGCGGCTGGTCTTCGACACCGGGACACACCTGAACGTGAAGCCCGATTCCCACTACGAGGCGTGGAGCACCTGCGGCCCTGACGATGTGCGCTTCATCTGCCTGCCGGGCGGCGGGCTTTCGATTTTTCGATGATCGGAAGAGCCGGTTCGGAAGATCTCGGCACGTGACTCTCGAACCTGCTACTTCCTAGGTCAGCGGCGGTCGCGCTGTGTCCGTGAGTCCTCCTTATTTACCCTCCTGACGGGCACGCAACGGGCACGGCATGATGCCAAACCTAAACCGCATTAGCAGCTCGGGAGGCCGTCGTTTAGGACAGTCCCACCTGGACCAACGCCCCTCGGCGGTCCTCCTGAAACGGCCTGGTACGGCAGTGAACTGCAACCCAAACTGCAACCCGACTCGTCGGTGGACCTGTCGACAGTCTCATGGATCGTGTCACCGAATTGCTCCCACATAATCATCAGGACCGGAAGGATACGTTCACTGAGGGTGTGATCATCGATGGCTTCCCGACCCGAACCGCAGCCAGCCGGACAACTTCGGTAGCGTGCTTCTATGGCTGAGGCAGATGAAGCTGCGACGCTCTGCCCTATGTGCGCCCAGAGCGTAACGTTTGGCGGCTTCTATCTGATGCATCGCGAGGATGATGCCAAGCGGACGTGCCGCATTCGATGGAGTTGCCCCGCGAATCATCACTGGTGGGCGTGGGCCGATCGACCTAGCGACCCTCTTGAGACCTTCCCGCTTGAGTATCTCTGATTCTCAGGCCAATGCCATCAGCTTGGGAAGTGCATCGATCACACCTTGTAGGGGCGCTGAGCTGGGTGTTCGGTCGGTCATGAGTGACCGTGGTTGACCCCTCGTCACCCTGGCTAATGGCCCGCTAATGGCCCACCGATCATGCCTAGAGGCAGGCACCCATTCTGTCTGACCTCTGTCCTACGGTGTGTGGTCACAGTGTTCCGGATGATCGGAGTGAGAAGGCGTGGGACTGACGACACCGCCCGCACCAGTGGATGTGGTGGCCCTTTTTCCTGAGTTGGCTGGCCGGAGCAGGACCACGGTCCGGCTGCATCCTCGCCGCGGAGCTCCGGCCGTCATGGACAGTTCCATGGGTGGGCCGCTGCTCTGGCCCGCCGGTGAGCCGTGGCCGTTCTGTGGGTCCTCCGACCATGAGGACCTCTCGGCCTCGCAGTCGATCGCGATGGTGCCGATCCTCCAGATCTACGCCTGGGATGTTCCGGAACTGCCGTTCCCGCCGGATACGGACGTGTGTCAGGTGTTGTGGTGCCCCTTTGTCCATGAGTCCGACTACCGGCCCGTGGTGTGCGTGGTCTGGCGCGATTCGCATCTCCTCACGGATCTCCTCGCCGGGGCCCCGGAGCCCGTAGCCAGTGAGAAGGGCTATCGTCCGCGGCCCTGCGTGCTTTCGCCTGAGCGAGTCGAGGAGTATCCCGCCGTCTGGGAAGTGTCGGAGGAGCTGTACGCAAAGATCAATGTATGGGAATCGTCTCTGGACGGCCCGGAGGAATGGAGCTACCAGTACCATCTGTCGGTCGCGCCGGGAACGAAAGTCGGCGGGTGGGTCGACTGGGTACAGTCCCCGGAGAGCGTCGAGTGCGCTCAAGGCCACGAGATGGAGCACCTGCTGACGACCGCCAGTTGGGAGCATGATCCTGGATCCGCGATCAGATGGGTACCGCTCAAAGAGCGGCATCTTCTCAGCTCGGACTTCGATCCCGAACGTATGGGTCCCGCCGGCATCATGATCGGCGACGCGGGATCGACCTACCTCTTCATCTGCTCGCAGTGCCCTGACCGGCCCGTCAGAGGAGTCAGCCAATGGTCGTGAAGCCGAGCGACGCGGACAGGAACCGAACTGCCGTGCTGTCAGCTTGGGAAGTCTCTAATGCACTTGGCTCCTGAGCTGGCGAAGTGCTGACCTGCGGGGGATAGGGCCGAGTACCCGTGGTTGCCCGTGAGTCCCCCTTGTTCACTCTCCTGACGGGCACGCAACGGGCACGACGTGACCTTCTAATCCTTAGGTCCCCGAACGATGTTCAGGACCATTCAGAGTCGTTCGTCCTGCTGCTCGTCGGGACTCCGGCCGTTCAGGTCCGTCCGGCTTGGTTCGTGATCGTCTGTTCGGGTGGTTCCCAAGGTGGCTCTCCACCTCACCGTTCGCACATGCAGAATCGGTTCCCAATCATCGGCACCCTTCCATTCGTGATCAAGATGCTTCAGGCTGCTGACTTCGTTGGTCCCGGTGGTGAGCGGTTGGGAGTAATGGCGCATGAAGAGGAAGAGCACGGCCTTGTTGCTGATCATGGCATTGGCGGCTGTGCCGACGCTCAGCACCGCCGCCCCGCTGGATTGTCGAGTGCGGCCACTCACAGGTGCCGAGTACCTCGCGCTGGATGAGTCGTTCCTTGAATGGCAAGGGGAAGAGCTGCGAGCAGAGGAAGTCCTCCCGACCAGCTCCCCCTTGCCCTGGATGACGGCCGACGGTTACACACCTGATGTGAAGGGTTACACACCTGATGTGAAGATGGGGAGTGTGGCGCCCTTCGGCGTTGAGATCGCGGAGCCGCCAGGCTGT
Source organism: Streptosporangium sp. G12 (assembly GCF_052983175.1). Lineage (NCBI taxonomy): Bacteria > Bacillati > Actinomycetota > Actinomycetes > Streptosporangiales > Streptosporangiaceae > Streptosporangium > Streptosporangium sp. G12. The sequence goes on from NZ_JBRIQO010000026.1 coordinate 155,846, forward strand.
CCCGAGATCAGCGGTTCACATTGAGTTGGGCAGACTGGTGTTTCTCGCGCACTGCGCGCACCGCGCTCGCCTGATCATCCCGTCTGCCGTCGACCCGCCCGCAGGGGAAGCGGGCCACGAGCCAGGGCGCCAGGTGGAGCGCCCCACCGGACGAACGACCTGGCGCCCTGGCTTGGGGTCTGCTCGGCTTGTCCCGGGTTGATGACAGACGGGATGATCAGGCCCCCTACCCCAGCCACCGACAGGCCGGCGGTAATGGGCGCGCCCTCAATGGTCATCCCGGAGCCGGAGCGCCCCCGCCGGAGGCGTTGTAACGTTGCTGAATGGATCCCTACCTCGCCGATGTTCCTCAAGGGCTCACTCGTAGGGCACGCAGTTTTGTCCAGGTTCATGGCCTGCGGGTGGACTCCCTAAAGGTTGATCAGTACCGGGATGGTTGGCTCTCCTCGGGCCTCCCGAAACGTGAGATCGATCGGGTCGCGGAGTATGCGGCTCGCTGGGGTGGGCTTGTGCTTCCTCCGGCTCCGCATTACGACGGTGGTCCTCGGATCCTGTGCCCGGATACCCCGGAAGGTTCACCGGCTGAGGGTTGGTGGTTCGAGGCCGGTGTGCAGCGGACGGCGGTTCCCTATTCCTTCATGATCGGTCCTGGTGGTGAGTTCGGCGTTCATGGTGACCGTTGGGTGCCGCTGCACGCGACGGTCGAGGGTTGGGTGGAATCGGTGGCCCTGGCCTATCACGCGGGCGTGTGCGCCAAGAAGACCGTGAAGGTTACAGGCGATGAGGTCGAAGCGATCCGACTCGAAGGTCATGAGCCGGTGCAGGAGGTCGCCGGGCTGGCGGATACCTGGTGGAGGGGGCCGGATTCGCTGGTGGTGATCTACAGAGGAGAGGCGGAGTGCATGTCTGCTCCTGTGTGCCGGACCGCGTTCGTCTATATGGGCCTGAACCGCTGGGGCCTGCATGGCTGAGATCTGCCGTGGCAGTGAGCAGACGTGATCCGGCTTAGGAGCTGTTTGGGGTTCGGATCTATGTGAGGCCCGGTAGTGGGCTGGTCGTGGCTGGTAAAACTCGGACGTGGCG